>JBKPBQ010000555.1:0-19272 GCA_046726955.1 Acidobacteriota bacterium | reverse complement strand
GTGATCGGTCCCGTAGCCGGTGAGGATGTTGGAGATCGACGCCCCCGACGTGGCGGCCTTGAAGCGGTCGCTCTTGCTGATGACGTAGTTGGTGAGGATGCCGCCGTAGCTCCAGCCGCCGACACCCAGGCGGTCGGGGTCCGCGACACCCTGCGCGATCGCGTGGTCGACCGCGGCCATCACGTCCTCGTAGTCCTTGTTGCCCCAGTCCGCCCAGATCGCGCGGCTGAAGGCCGTGCCGTACCCGGTGGAGCCGCGCGGGTTCGCCGCCACCACCGCGTATCCGGCGCCGGCCAGGATCTGCCACTCGAGCTGGAATCCCGTCGAGTACTGCGAGGCGGGACCTCCGTGGATGCGCAGGATCGTGGGGAGCTTCTTTCCCACGGTGTAGTCCGGCGGCACCGTGAGGAAGCCGTCCACCGGCGTGCCGTCGCGGCTCTGCGTGCGGAAGCGCTCCACCTTGCCGAGCCGCAGCCCCTTCAGGACCGCTTCGTTGACGTGCGTCACGGGGGCGAGCTCGCCGCCGTTGACGGCGGAGACCTCCACCGGCCTCTCGCTCGTCGACTCGAGGACCACGATCGCGCCGCCCTTCGCGACGTCGAAGTCGGTCACGTCGCGCTCTCCCCCGACGACGCGCTCGGTCGGTCCGCCGTCCACCGAGACGCGGGCGAGGTGCTGGTTGCCGCCGTCCTCGAGGAGGAACAGCACCGATCGGCCGTCCGGCGCGAACTGCGGGTCGCGGGCGTTGCGATCGAGGGCCTGGGTCAAGGGCCGGGGCGCTCCCCCCTCGGCGGGGACGAGCGCTATGTGGCTCGCGCCGTACCAGAGGTCCCCCGGGTCTCCGCCCTGCACGTAGGCGATCCATTTCCCGTCGGGGCTCCAGACGGGCGTGCGGTCGTTCGCGGACGCGCCGGTCACGGCGCGCGGCACCTCGCCCGGCCGGCTGCGCACGACGAACACGTCGGCGTCGAGCGAGCGGTCGGGATCGGGGAGCGTGCGGTTGCTGACGAAGGCGATCCACTCGCCGTCCGGCGACCACGCGGGCGAGGAATCGTCGAACGGGCCCGACGTGAGGGCGAAGCTCGTCTTCTTCTCGACGTCGAAGACCTGGAGGTGGCTCCGCTCGTCCTTCAGGTAGCCGACGGTGTCCCTCATGAACTGGAGCCGGCGGGTCACGATCGGCTTCGGGATCCGCTCCGCCGTCCCCTTCGCCCCCGAGGGCTCGGCGTCGTCGGGGTCGGTATCGCTCACGAGGAGGGCGAGGCGCTTGCCGTCGGGCGCCCACGCGAGGTCGGAGACCCCGCCCAGGAAGCTCGTGAGCTTCGTGGGCTCGCCTCCCGTGCGGGGGAGGAGCCAGACCTGCTTCGCCCCGTCTCCCTTTCCGTCGCGCGGCGCGGACAGGAACGCGACGAAGCGGCCGTCCGGGCTGAAGCGCGGCTTCGTCGCCGGCTTCGTCCCCGTCGTGAGGCGCACCGCGTCGCCGCCCGACACCGGAGAGATCCACACGTCGGTCTGCTGACGGTCCTCGTCCGCGTCGAAGGCGGAGATCGTGTAGGCGACCGACTGCCCGTCGGGAGAGAGCTGGGGATCGGCGACCGTCTTGAACGTGAAGATGTCGTCGACCCGAACAGTCCTCGGCTCGTCGGCGGCTCCAGGCAAGGACGAGCCGAGGACGAAAAGGAATCCGAGCAACGCCGGACCAGTAGACGAAGAGAAGCGCATGGGCATACCTCGAACGAACGCGCGCGATTCTACAGGCAGGCCTCCACCGCGCGGAAGCCGTCCATCTGCTATAGGATGTCGCGCCTTCCCTGGAGGCCGAGGAGCATGCGGCTCGAGCTGCTGACCGCCGTCGCCTTCGTCGCCGCGTCCACGGTCCACGCACAGGCGCCGAGCCCCACGCCGGCGCCCCCCACCCTCACCGTCCTCAAGGCCGCCCGGCTCTTCGACGGCAAGGGCGACGGCACGGTGGCGGGTGCGGTCGTGATCGTGGAGGGATCGACGATCAAGGCGGTGGGCGCGGGCCTTTCCGTCCCGGCCGGCGCCGAGGTGATCGACCTGGGGGACGCGACGCTCCTGCCCGGCTTCATCGACGCCCACGTCCACCTCACCGGCGAGTCCGGCGACAACTGGTACAAGGACGCGATCGAGGGGCTCCGGCGCAACCTGCCGGAGGCGGCCATCCGCGCCACCGAGCTCGCGCGCCGGACGCTCATGGCCGGCTTCACCACCGTCCGCAACGTGGGCGCGAGCGACTTCGTGGACGTGGGCCTGCGCAACGCCATCAACGCGGGAGTGGTGCCGGGACCGCGGATGCTCGTGGCCGGCAACGCCCTCGGCGCGCGGGGCGGCCACTGCGACCAGACCGGCTTCCCCTACCTGCTCTTCGGGAAGGAGTCGGGGATCGCGGACGGCATCGCGAGCGGAGCCGACGGCTTCCGCGACGCCGTGCGCTTCCAGCTCAAGTACGGGGCCGACCTCATCAAGGTGTGCGCGACGGGCGGCGTTCTCTCGCTGGGCGACGCCGTGGACACGCCGCAGCTCACGCAGGCCGAGATGGACGCGCTCGTGGAGGAGGCCCACCGGCTCGGCCGCAAGACCGCCGCCCACGCCCACGGGGCGACGGGAGCGAAGGTCGCGATCCGCGCCGGGATCGACTCCATCGAGCACGGGTCGTTCCTCGACGACGAGGCCATCCGGATGATGAAGGAGAAGGGAACGTACCTCGTCCCCACGGCGATGGCCGTCACGTTCACGACCGGCTCCGACCGGAAGTTCCCTCCCGAGATCGCGGCCAAGGCCAAGGCCGCGGGCGACGCCCACGCCGCCGCTCTCAAGGCGGCGATCAAGGCGGGGGTGAAGATAGCCCTCGGCACCGACTCCGGCGTCAGCCCGCACGGCCTGAACGCGCAGGAATTCGGGCTCCTGGTGGCGCACGGCCTTTCTCCCGCCGCCGCCTTGCGGGCGGGCACGGCCTCCGGCGCGCAGCTCATGGGGCTCGACAAGATGATCGGCACCATCGAGGTGGGCAAGCAGGCCGACCTCGTGGCCGTGCCCGGCGACGTGCTCGCCGACGTCAAGGCCACCGAGCGCGTCCGATTCGTGATGAAGGGCGGGAAGGTCTACCGGAACGACACACCCTCCCGTTAGCGAGCTGCCGTCCCGCCGTATCATGGAGGCGGAAGGCGCCGTATGGGGAAGGTCTCGGAGCTCGCACTCGCGCTCGGCTTCGGCTGGAGCTGCTCCGCGGGGCTGTCGGCCGTGAACTTCGACAGCGTGCCTGCCGGGAACTGGGGCGGCGAGCATCTGCAGCTGGTCGTCACCCGCAGCGGAGGAACGAGCGAGTTCGACTGCGCCCACGGCAGCCTGGATGCCGTGCTGGCGGTCGATGGCGAGGGACGGTTCGACGTTCCCGGCACTCTCGTGCGCGAAGCAGGGCCGGTGCGCGAGGGTAAGGAGGAGCCCCGCCAGAGCGTCCGCTACGCGGGAAGCACGGACGGCCGGACGATGGAGATCGAAGTCGTCTCGACCACGGGTGAGCGGATCGGGTCCTTCCACCTGGAGCGCGGCCGCCAGGCGGTCCTTCGGAAGTGCCGCTGATCGGAAAGTGGTCACCGGCGCCGTGTGACGGTGCGCACAATGGGGACCCGGCGACAACCTTTGTCTTGACATCGTCCTCACCGCCTGAGGACAATCCCGGCCATTCAATACCCTGAAGCCTGGTCGGGTCTCGGCCGATCGCCCAAACCGCCCTCATTTCCTTCAAAGGGGCACGGCATGATGACCAGAGTGGCCGCCGCGTTGTGCGCGGTGACGATCGCAGTCGGAGTCGAAGCTGCCGACGGGCGCACGCGTCGCGAGACGCTGCGCTCACCGGAGCTCTACTATCTCGATCACTACGACGAGTCGCGCCCGCTGCGCGACATGCCCGTCATTCCCCCCCGCGAAGGCGACCGCCGGATTCATCCGGTGAAGCTGCTCCACCCGCCCCGGGACATCCCCAGGGGATTCCAGGATCCGCTGGTGGGGGCCCGCCTCGCCCCTTCTCCGGAGGTGGCCGTCACCGCCGGCCTCAACTTCGACGGGATCGGCGTGGGCCTGCCCGGCTTCAGCGTGTCGAGCGCGCCCCCCGACACCAACGGGGCGGTGGGTTCGACGCAGTACGTCCAGTGGGTCAACACGTCCTTCGCCGTCTTCAACAAGAGCACGGGAGCGGTCGTCTTCGGGCCCGCCGCCGGCGACACGCTCTGGCAGGGATTCGGAGGGCCCTGCGAGGCCAACAACGACGGCGACCCGATCGCCAACTACGACAAGAAGGCGAATCGCTGGCTCATGACGCAATTCTCGGTGTCGGGAGGGCAGTTCTTCCAGTGCGTCGCCGTCTCCACGTCGTCCGACGCCACCGGGAGCTACAGACGTTTCGCCTACCAGTTCACCGACTTCAACGACTACCCCAAGGCCGGCGTGTGGCCCGACGGCTACTACGTCTCGTTCAACATGTTCAATGCCGCGGGCACCGCGTTCCTCGGGGCGCGCGCCTGCGTGCTCGACCGGATCCGGATGATCACGGCGGCGGATGCGCCCGGACCCATCCAGTGCTTCCAGCTCTCCTCGAGCTTCGGCGGTCTGCTTCCTTCGGACCAGGACGGCGCCACCAACCCCCCGGCGGGCTCCCCGAACTACTTCCTCGCCTTCGGCACGAACGTGCTCCAGCTCTGGAAGTACCATGTCGACTGGACGACCCCGGCCAACTCGACGTTCACGGGCCCGACGAACATCGGCGTGGCCGCCTTCAGCGAGGCCTGTGGCGGCGGCACCTGCATTCCGCAGCCGAGCACTACCCAGCAGGTCGACTCCCTTGCCGACCGCCTGATGTACCGTCTCGCCTATCGCAACTTCGGCACGCACGAGTCGCTGGTCACCAACCATTCCGTGACCGCGGGCTCCGCCGCCTCCGGCGTGCGCTGGTACGAGGTTCGCAATCCCAACGGCACCCCCACCCTGTTCCAGCAGGGCACCTTCTCCCCGGACGCGACGTCGAGGTGGATGGGGTCGATCGCGATGGACCAGCAGGGGAACATGCTCCTCGGGTACAGCGCCTCGAGCAGCTCCGTCCGGCCGAGCGTCCGCATCACGGGGCGCGCGGCGGCCGACGCCGCCGGCACGATGCAGTCCGAGACGAGCGTGCAGGCGGGGGTCGGCTCCCAGACCGGAGGCCTTTCCCGCTGGGGCGACTACAGCGCGATGACCGTCGATCCGGTCGACGACTGCACGTTCTGGTACACGACCGAGTACCTGAAGACCAGCGGCAGCTTCAACTGGTCGACCCGCATCGCCAGCCAGAAGTTCCCGAGCTGCGGGGGCACGCCGCCCCCACCGGACTTCGCCGTCTCCTGCAGCCCCTCGAGCCTCAGCGTCCAGCAGGGCGCGAGCGGCACCAGCACCTGCACCGTCACCTCGACGAACGGCTTCGCGAGCGCCGTCTCGCTGGCCTGCACAGGGCTCCCGAGCGGGGCGTCGTGCAGCTTCAGCCCGGGGTCCGTGACGCCGCCCGCGAACGGGAGCTCCACGAGCAGCCTCACGCTCTCCGTGGCCGCGTCCACGCCGACGGGCACTACTTCCGTGCAGGTCCAGGGGACCAGCGGGTCTACGGTGCGCTCGGCCTCCCTGTCCCTGACCGTCACGGCCTCGGGCGGCGGAACCGACCAGACGGCGGTCTTCGACGCCGCGCTCCAGGCCCCGAAGTGCGCGACCGTCGGGCGGTCCTGCGACTCGGGAGCGGCCCTCGTCCTCGGGCGCGCCGGCCTCGGGCCCGAGCCCAACCAGCCGAACACCGTGAACGACTCCTGCGCGGACGGGACTTCGGGGACCTTCCACTCCGACGAATCCAACGACCGCCTGAAGGTCTCTACGACCGACGGCAGCAGCTTCGCGGCCGGGAAGACCGTGCGCATCGACGCCACGGTGTGGGCCTGGACGACGCCCAGCAACGACAAGCTCGACCTCTACTTCACGGCCAACGCCGCGAGCCCGAGCTGGACCTTCGTGGCCACCCTCACCCCGACGGTGGCCGGCGCGCAAACGCTCTCCGCGACCTACACCCTGCCTTCGGGTGCGCTCCAGGCCGTCCGCGCGCAGTTCCGCTACCAGGGCAGCGCGAGCCCCTGCACCTCCGGGAGCTTCAACGACCGGGACGACCTCGTATTCGCGGTGACGAGCACGCCCCAGACGGTCGTCTTCTCCGACGACTTCGAGACGGACAAGGGCTGGGTGCGCAACCCGAACGGCACCGACACCGCGACGACCGGGCTGTGGGAGCGCGGCGATCCCGAGCCCACCGACTCCGGCGGGCCTAAACAGCTCGGCACGACGGTGAGCGGCGTGAACGACCTCGTCACCGCCCGCCTCGCCGGCGCCTCGGCGGGCGAAAACGACGTCGACGGGGGCGTGACGTCGATCCAGTCTCCTGCGATCGCGCTGCCCGCCACGGGGACGCTGACGCTCAGCCTGCAGTACTACCTGGCCCACGCCAACAACTCCTCGAGCGCGGACTTCTTCCGCGTGTTCGTGGTCGCGGGCGGGACGAGCACGAAGGTGTTCGAGAGCCTGGGGGCGGCCGTCAACCGCAACGGGGCCTGGACGCCGGTGAGCGTCCCCCTGAGCTCGTTCGCGGGTCAGACGATCCGGATCCGATTCGAAGCGGCGGACGCGAGCACGGCGAGCCTCGTGGAAGCGGGAGTGGACGACGTGAAGATCACGCAACAGTAACCGCGGACGCGGCGGACCCGACGGCCCGCGCCTCGGCTATCGACTCGGTTCGCGAGGTAGGCGACGAGGTCAAGGCGCCCGCCGGGCGTCGCTCACTCGCCCTAGGAGCATCGGGATGCGGGGCCGCTCGGGGCCCCGCGCGGTCACCGCGCCTTCGCTTTCGCCGCCCGCTCGCGGTCCCACTGGACCATGTCGGTCCCCACGACCTTGGCCCCGAGCTGCCGCATCATCGTCACTACCTGGCCGCGGTGGTACGTCGAGTGGTTGACCGCGTGCTGGACGAGCTGCCAGAGAACGCCTTCGTACGGCTGGCCCGCCATGGTGCGGTAGGCGATCTTGTGCTGGGTCGCGCTCTCCTTCAGGCTGCGGAACCAGGCGTCGCGGTGGCGCTCCACCGCCTTCCAGCGCTCGGAGAGGGCGACGATGTCCGCGAACTCGCCCTCGTCCACGAACTTCGTGGGGGAGACGCCCTTCCACCGCTCGAGCCAGATCCACTCCGCGCCGAGCATGTGGCAGAGGGTGCCCCGCACTCCCCCGTGGCTCGACCCGAGGTCCTTCTTGAAGTCCTCGACGGGAAGCGTGGCCGCGGTGCGCACGACGAGCCGGTTCGCCCACTTCGTGTACTCGAGCAGGCGGCCGAGGTCTTCCTTGTTCATGATCTCCTTGCGCCGGCGCCGCATTCTAGCCTGGGATAGCATCCCCGCTCACGAGGTGAACCCGATGCGCCAGGGCCTGCTCGCGCTCCTGCTCTCCTGCTCGACCGCCGCCGCCTCCGGAGACTCCCTGGTGCTGAAAGCGGGCCGCCTCGTGGACGGGCGCGGCGGATCGCCTCTCGTCCCCGCCATGGTGCGCGTGGAGGGCGACCGGATCGTGGAGGTGGCGGAGCGCCTCGTCGTCCCCCCGGGCGCCCGCGTGATCGACCTGGGGACGGCCACCCTGCTCCCCGGGCTCATCGACCTGCACACCCACCTGACCGACAGGGAGGACGTCCACTGGGAAGAGGCTCTCCTCAAGACGACGCCGTCGCAGGCCGCGCTCTGGGGCGCGCGCAACGCTCGCGTCACCCTGGAGGCGGGGTTCACGACGTGCCGCGACATGGGCCCCACCTGGCCCTACGTGGACGTGGACCTTCGCGACGCCATCGCCCAGGGGGCGGTCGTCGGCCCGCGCCTGCTCGTGGCCGGGAGCTACGTCTCCTCGACCGGGGGCGCCGGGGACGCGCGGCAGTTCTCCCTCTTCGTGGACGTCCCCACCGTGCACAACCTCGCCGACGGTCCGGACGAGATCGTCAAGGCCGTCCGCACCAACTTCAAGCACGGCGCCGACTTCATCAAGATACTGGCTACGGGGGCGGTGCTCTCCAAGGGGATCCCGCCCGGCCAGCAGCAGTACTCCGACGAGGAGATCCAGGCCGCCGTGACCGAGGCCCGTCGCTGGGGCCGCGTGGTAGCGGCGCACGCCCACGGGACCGAGGGCATCAAGGCCGCGATCCGGGCAGGAGTCCGAACCGTCGACCACGGCTCGATGCTGGACGAGGAGGCCATCGCGCTCCTCAAGTCGTCGTCGGCCACGTACTACGTCCCCACGCTCTACATCTCCCAGGTGGTGCCCGGCAACTCCCTGGTGCCGGAGTCCGAGCGCGAGCGCGCGCGGCAGCTGAAGGAGGTCCAGCTGCGATCGTTCAAGCGCGCCCTCGCCCAGGGCCTCCGCATCGGCCTCGCCACCGACGTCCCCGTGATGCCGCACGGCCAGAACGCGAAGGAGCTCTCCTTCCGCGTGTCCCTGGGCGAGAGCCCGATGAGCGCGATCGTCTCCGCGACCGGCATCAACGCGGAGATCCTGGGGTGGTCGGACCGCATGGGCACCGTGGAAAGCGGGAAGTGGGCCGACGTCGTGGCCGTCTCCGGCGACCCGTTGCAAGACATCACGGCCCTCGAGCACGTGGGCTTCGTGATGAAGGCGGGCGTCGTCTATCGGGACGCCCTCAGCGGTCGCTGAGCGTCGTCCCCTGTTCGCGCGACCGGACCTGCCCAGACCGGCGGTTGCGGCATCATCGGCGGCCGTGGCGATGGTGCTAGCATGCTCGAGACGATGGCGGAAGCGGCGACAACCGTGCGCGCGGGCGCTACCGAAGCCGACCTCCTGCGGACACCGCGGGACGGCCGCAAGTACGAGCTCGTGGACGGGGAGATCCGCGTGAGCCCGGCGGGGTTCCGGCACGGCCAGGTGATCCTTCGCCTTACCGTGCGCATCGATGCGTTCGTGCGGGAACGCGGACTGGGATACGTCTGCGAGTCCAGCACGGGCTTTCGTCTACCCGGCGGAAACGTCCGTTCCCCGGATGTCAGTTTCGTGGGCACGGGTCGTTTCGAGAACGAAAGGCCACCCGACGATTTCGCCAACCTCGCGCCGGACCTCGCCGTGGAGGTGCTGTCGCCCGGCGACAGCCCGCGGCACGTGCTCGACAAGGTCGGCGAGTACCTGCAGGCGGGTGTCCGGCTGGTCTGGGTCATCGATCCGCAGCGGGAGCGCGGAGCGGTCTATCGCTCCCTGACGCACGTACGCGAGCTGCGGAGCGAGGACGCGTTCGACGGTGAGGACGTCCTCCCCGGGTTCTCGGTCACGCTCGCCGACCTCCTCCGCTAGGCGGCGGCGGCGCGGGATTCCCGCCGCGCCCGGCTAGAATCGTTCGTTTCCGATGGACGAGAAGAAGCTCTCGCACTTCCGGATCCTCGGCCGGCTGGGCGAGGGCGGCATGGGGCTCGTCTACAAGGCGGAGGACGAGCGGCTCCGCCGCCCCGTCGCCCTCAAGCTGCTCCCTCCCGCGTTCACCGGCGATCCCGAGCGGCGGCCGCGGTTCCTGCGCGAGGCCTGGAGGCGCTCGTCAGGGGACGGGCCGGCCAGCTCGACGAGACCCGGACGCTGATCGCAGAGCTCGACGAGCGCTCGGCGCGCGAGTACGTCACGCCGTTCGCCCTCGCCTGGGCGCACGCTGGCCTCCGCGAGCGGGAGGCCACGATCCGGTGGCTGGAGCGGTCGCACGAGGAGAGGGCCGCCCCCGTCTTCGCGATCGACGCGCTCGGCGAGTTCGACTTCCTGCGCGGCGAAGAGCGCTTCGACGCGCTCCGCCGGAAGCTTGGTCTCGGGGCGTCCTGACGCACCGCCGGTGCTAAGATCGCCTTTCATGGCCACGGTCGCCGCGTCGTCCAAGGAGCTGCTCGCCCGTTACGAGCCCGTGATCGGCCTCGAGGTGCACGTCCAGCTCCTCACGAAGACCAAGCTCTTCTGCTCCTGCCGCAACCGATTCGGCGACGCGCCGAACACGAACGTGTGCCCGGTGTGCCTGGGGCTGCCCGGCGCGCTGCCCGTGCTCTCCAAGCAAGCGGTGACGCTCGCCATCCGGGCCGCGCTCGCCACGCACTGCACGGTGCACGAGACCTCGATCTTCGCCCGCAAGAACTACTTCTACCCGGATCTTCCCAAGGGCTACCAGATCTCGCAGTACGAGCGGCCGCTCGCCACGGGCGGCCACGTCGAGATCCCCGCCGCGGGCGGAGGCTTCCGCCAGGTCCGCCTCGCGCGCATCCACATGGAAGAAGACGCGGGCAAGCTCCTCCACGAGGGCTTCCCGTGGTCCGCCGAGAAGAGCGGAGTCGACTTCAACCGGAGCGGGATCCCGCTCATCGAGATCGTCTCCGAGCCGGACATGCGCTCGTCCGAGGAAGCCTACGAGTACTTGACCGCGCTCAAGGCCGTGCTCCTCTACGCGGAGGTCTCCGACTGCAACATGGAGGAGGGCTCGCTCCGCTGCGACGCCAACGTCTCCGTGCGGCCGCGCGGGACGGACGCCTACGGGACGCGGGCGGAGATCAAGAACCTCAACTCCTTCCGGAACGTGGCCCGCGCCATCGACCACGAGGTGCTGCGGCAGGCCGCGATCGTCGAGTCCGGCGGGAAGGTCGTGCAGGAGACCCGCCTCTGGAACGCCGACCGCGGCGAGACCGCGTCCATGCGCTCCAAGGAAGAAGCGCACGACTACCGGTACTTCCCTGAGCCCGACCTGCCGCCGCTCGTCGTGACTGCGGCCTGGATCGACGAGGTCCGCAAGGCGCTCCCCGAGCTGCCCGCCGACAAGCGGCGGCGCTTCGTCGCGGAGTACGGCCTGCCCGACTACGACGCGGGAGTGCTGACACTCACTCGCGAGGTCGCCGACTACTACGAGGTAGTTGCCAAGGAGAGCGGCAACCCCAAGGCCGCCTCCAACTGGGTCATGACCGAGGTCATGCGCAAGCTCAAGGAGGACGACCGGCCCCTCGCCTCCTGCTCCGTTCCCCCGGCGCGGCTCGCCGAGCTCGTCAAGCTCATCGACCAGGGGACGATCACCGGGAAGATCGCGAAGGACGTCTTCGAGAAGATGTGGACGAGCGGCGAGGGGGCGCGCGCGATCGTCGAGCGCGAAGGCCTGACGCAGGTCTCGGACGAAGGCGCCATCGAGGCGGCGGTGCGCGAGGTGATCTCCTCCGCGCCCGACCAGGTCGCCACCTACCGCAAGGGAAAGACGGGCACCCTCGGCTGGTTCGTGGGTCAGGTCATGAAGAAGACGGGCGGGCGCGCCAACCCCCAGGTCGTGAACGCGCTCCTCAAGAAGCACCTGGACCTGGGCTAGACCGCCGCGCGGGCTCCGCGCGGTGGTAATGTGTCTCGGGGGCAGTCCCGACTCGGATCAAGCCATTGAACCGAAGGAGAACGTGAAATGAAGCTCCGCCTCGCTACCCTCGCCGCGCTCGTCGCGGTCGCCGGCCTCGCCTCCGCCGCCGACCACCCGCGCGGCGCCGCCACCGCCACCGTGGGCGGGAAGAAGGTCTCGATCGACTACGGCCGGCCCGTGCTCGCCGGCCGCAGCATCGACGAGCTCACGAGCAAGCTCCCCGAGGACCGCATGTGGCGGGCCGGGGAGAACCAGGTCACGATCCTCAACACCGAAGGGGACATCATGCTCGGCGGCAAGAAGGTTCCCGCCGGCCGCTACTCCGTCTACGTCCACGCTCCGGCCAGCGGCGACTGGTCGCTCGCCCTCAACTCCGACCAGGGCATAGCACTCGGCAAGATCTGGAGCGCCGCTCCCGACAACGTGAAGAACGAGCCCTGGCCCCGGCTGGACGGCTACGCGAAGAACATCGCGTCGACGGAGGTCGCCCGCGCGCCCATGAAGGCGGGCAAGACCACCGCTCCCGTGGACAACTTCACGATCGACCTCAAGCCCAAGGGCGACGCCGCGACCATGATGCTCTCCTGGGGCGACCGCACCTGGTCCATCGACGTGACGCCGGCCAAGTGATGTCCTCCGTCCGGGTCGAGTGATCGTGCGTTCGTCTTCCGACTCGACCCGGACGGATCTCCAAGCCGTTCTCGCCTCCGTTCGTTAGGCACCCGGGTCTTCCTCGGCGTTCCGTCTCGAGCCAGCCTCCCTCAAGGCGCCCCCCGCGCCGGCTCATACCCGAGGCTGCGCTGCCGCGCCGCCCACCACGCGTCGACCCGCGGGGCCAACCCCATTGCCAGGGGCGCGAGCATCCAGCCCGCGACGAGATCGACGAAATAGTGGTGGCGCAGGTAGATCGTCGAGATCCAGAGCCCCGCCGCGAAAGGCAGCAGGAGCCAGAAGAACCTGCGCAGGTACCACCACGCGTAGAGGAGGGCTACGAGCGACACCGCCGCGTGCAGCGAGGGAAACGCGGCCCGGCTGTCCACGGGCAGGAGGGAGAGCGCCTCCGCCGACAGGTCCGAGAAGAAGTGAGGACGCCCCGACAGGTTCACCTTGAACTCGTGCTGGAGCACGATCCGCGGCGGCGCGGCCGGGAAGATCACGTAGAGCGCGTAGCCCAGGTAGAAGCAGACGAGGATGCCCATCGTCGTCCGCCGGAACGCCGACCAGCGGCGCTGGGCGAGGAGGACGAGCGCGGTGGACGGCGCGATCCAGAAGAAGTTCAGGTAGAGGAACTGCATCACCTCCGTGCGGTCGTAGGTGACGAACCGCTCCGCCCACAGGCAGGGGACCTCCCCGAAGAGTGCGCGGTCCATCGCGACCAGCTGGTCGTGCACGTCGTGGGGGTTCACGAAGCCGATCGTGTCGTGGAGGTTCGTATAGATGAGGATGCAGACGACGAAGGGCAACACGTCGCGCAGCGTCCGCACCACGGGCGACGAAGGCCGGATCCACAGGGCGAGGGCGAGGACGGCGAGCGCCACCGCGGCCACCGCGAGGCGGAGCACGCCGCCGGGGAAGCGCGGCCCGATGACACCGGCCTCCTGCGCGTAGACGTTCGCGGCCACCGTCAGGTACGTGGTGGGGACGAGGAAGACGAGCGCCACCACCTCCTCGAGGCGCAGACGAAAGACCAGACGGGCGAGGGACGAAGGGGGGGCGAGGCTCAAAGCACCAGCGTTTCCCGGTGCTCGCCGAACACCTCGCGCAGTCGGCTCGAGATCTCCCCCACCGTCGCCCAGGCCAGGACGGCGTCCACGATCGCGGGCAGGAGGTTCTGGCCGGAGCGGGCGCGGTCCTCGAGCGCCCGCAGCGAGGCTTGCCACGCCGACGCGTCGCGTCGCGCGCGCAGGGCGCGCACGCGCTCCACCTGGGCCCGCTCGAGGGCGGGATCGATGCGCAGGATGTCCGCGGGGGCCTGCGCCTCCTCCTCGACGAATCGGTTCACGCCCACGATCACGCGCTCGCCCGACTCCACCTCGCGCTGGAAGCGGTAGGCCGAGTCCTGGATCTCGCGCTGGATCTCGCCCCGCTCGATCGCACGCAGGGCGCCTCCCCGTGCCTCGATGGCTTCGAGGAGACGCGATGCCTCGTCCTCGACGAGCGTCGTCGCCGCCTCCACCGCGTAGCTGCCGCCCAGCGCGTCGGCCGTGTCCGCCACTCCCGACTCGTGGGCGATGATCTGCTGCGTGCGCAGCGCGAGGCGTGCCGAAGCCTCCGTGGGGAGCGCCAGGGCCTCGTCCTTGCCGTTGGTGTGGAGGCTCTGGCAGCCGCCCAGCACCGCGGCCAGCGCCTGCAGCGCCACCCGCACCACGTTGTTGTCGGGCTGCTGGGCGGTGAGCGTGACGCCGCCCGTCTGGACGTGGAAGCGGAGCTGCTGGGCCTTGGGGTTCTCCACGGAGAAGCGCTCCTTCACGAGCCGCGCCCACAGCCGCCGCGCCGCCCGGAACTTCGCCACCTCCTCCACGAAGTCGGAGTGGCAGGCGAAGAAGAAGCTCAGCCGCTCGCCGACGCGGTCGGGATCGAGGCCCGCCGCCCGGGCGGCGCGGACGTACTCGAGCGCGTTCGCGAACGTGAAGGCGAGCTCCTGGGGCGCCGTCGCCCCCGCCTCGCGGATGTGGTAGCCGGAGATCGAGATCGGGTTCCACTTCGGAATCTTTTCCGCGCAGAAGGCGATGACGTCGGTGACGAGGCGCAGCGACGGCGCCGGCGGGTAGATCCAGGTCCCGCGCGCCACGTACTCCTTGAGGATGTCGTTCTGGACGGTGCCGGAGAGTGCCTGCTCGGGAATGCCGCGGCGCCGCGCCACCGCGACGTAGAGGGCAAGGAGGATCGCGGCGGTGGCGTTGATCGTCATCGAGGTGGAGATGCGGTCGAGGGGCAGAGAGTCGAGGAGCGTCTCCATGTCCTCGAGGCTGTCGATGGCGACGCCGACCCGGCCCACCTCCCCCATCGCGTGGGGATCGTCGGAGTCGTATCCGATCTGCGTGGGCAGATCGAACGCGACGGAGAGGCCGGTGGTGCCGTGCTCCAAAAGGTAACGGTAGCGACGATTCGACTCGGCCGCGGTCCCGAAGCCGGCGTACTGGCGCATCGTCCAGAGCCGGCCGCGATAGCCTGTGGCGTGCAGACCACGGGTGAACGGGAACTTGCCGGGCTCGCCGATCCGGGCGGGGTCGGGGAGGTTTGCGGGACCGTACAGGGGCTCCCGCGGGAGATCGGAAGCGGTACGGAACGTGCGTGTGGCCACATCCGCCGCGCGCGCCTCGGGCGGCTTGCTCATGACCGCGATGACGTTAACACGTTTGCCCAGGCGGTAATCGATGCGCTTGACAGAACGAACCGCCTGTCTGCATAATTTTTTCGGGTTTCTACCGATGGCAGAGCAGGCGACGGGCGAAGACGTCAAGCGGATGATGCAGGAGATCGGTTCGACCTTGCAGCGGACGTTGTCGGAGTCCCCGCAGATCGCCCACTGCCTGAATCGGATCCGAGCGGACGGCTACGAGGTCTCTCTCGTCCTCGAGGCGACGATCGGCTTCAGCCGCACCGGCACCCGCGAGACGACGGAGGCGCCGACGATCGACGTGCGCGTCGAGCGCACGGAGCCCGCGCCCCTCAAGATGACGCCGCTCGACAAGAAGTTCCTTCGCTCGCTCAAGATCACGGTCGAGGAAGAGGTCGAGTAGGCCTTTCCGTCACCCGCGCGGGTTGATCGCCGCGCGCCCCGCGAACTTCGCCATCGGCCCCAGCTCCTCTTCGATGCGCAGGAGCTGGTTGTACTTCGCCACGCGGTCCGTGCGCGACGCGGAGCCCGTCTTGATCTGGCCGCAGCCGGTGGCCACCGCGAGGTCCGCGATCGTCGCGTCCTCCGTCTCTCCGCTGCGGTGGCTCATCATGCCCGTGTACCCGGCACGGAAGGCGAGGGCCACGCACTCGAGCGTCTCCGTGAGCGTGCCGATCTGGTTGACCTTGACGAGCACGGAGTTCGCGACGCCCTTGGCGACACCCTCGGCGAGGATCTTCGGGTTCGTGACGAAGAGGTCATCCCCCACGAGCTGGATCTTCGAGGCGAGGGCCTTCGTGAGCTCGCGCCAGCCCTCCCAGTCCTTCTCCCCGAGCCCGTCCTCGATGGAGACGAGGGGATAGGCCTTCGCCCACTTCGCGTACATGGCGATGAGGTCCGCCGAGGTCTTCGTCCCCCCTCCGGACTTCTTGAGGACGTACTTCTTCCCGTCGTGGAACTCGCTCGCCGCCACGTCGAGGGCGAGCGAGACCTGCGCTCCCGCCTTGTACCCCGCGGCGCCGATCGCGTCCACGATCGTGTCGAGCCCCTCTTCGTTCGACTTCAGGTCGGGGGCGAAGCCGCCCTCGTCGCCGACGGCCGTGTTGAGGCCCTTCTTCTTGAGGAGCGCCTTCAGGTTGTGGAAGACCTCGACGCCGGCGCGCAGGGCCTCCGCGAACGACGGGAAGCCGTGGGGCACGATCATGAACTCCTGGAAGTCCACCTTGTTGTCGGCGTGGGCGCCGCCGTTCAGGATGTTCATGAACGGGACGGGCAGCGTGCGCGCGTTGACGCCGCCGACGTAGCGGTAGAGCGGCAGCTCGCACGCGTCGGCGGCGGCCTTGGCCACCGCGAGCGAGACCGCGAGGATCGCGTTCGCGCCTAGCCGCTTCTTGTTGTCGGACCCGTCGAGGTCGATCATGAGCTGGTCGACGAGGGCCTGGTCCATCGCGTCCTCGCCCGTGATCTCGCCCGAGATCGCGTCGTTGACCGCGGCCACCGCCTTCTTGACGCCCTTGCCGAGGTAGCGCTTCTTGTCCCCGTCGCGGAGCTCCACCGCCTCGCGCTCGCCGGTGCTCGCCCCCGAAGGGACGGCGGCCCGTCCGAGCGATCCGCCTTCGAGCACGACCTCGACCTCGACCGTGGGGTTGCCGCGGCTGTCCAGGATCTCGCGGGCGAAGACGGAGTCGATGGTCGTCATGGGTCCTCCTGGGATCGCTGGAACGCGGAATCGACGAAGCACTCCTCGCCGGGCGTGACGATCACGACGCCGCCGTCGGTCACCGTGTGCCGCCGCCGGTCCTCCGCAGGGTCGTAGCCGATGACGGCCCCCCGCGGGACTTCGAAGCCGCGGTCGATGATCGCCCGGCGGATCCGGGAGTGGCGGCGCACGGTGCTGTGCGGGAGCAGGATCGAGTCCTGGATGTCGCAGTAGGAGTGCACGCGCACGTTCGGGCAGAGGACGCTGCGCCGCACGGCGCTCCCCGACACGATGCAGCCCATGGAGACGATGGAGTCGACGGCGCTGCCGTGCCGGCCCTCCTGCGAGAAGACGAACTTCGCGGGCGGGAACTGCGGCTGGTAGGTGCGCATGGGCCAGTCGGGGTCGTAGAGGTTGAACACGGGGTCCACCTGGATGAGGTCCATGTTCGCCTCGTAGTACGCGTCGAGCGTCCCCACGTCGCGCCAGTACTTCGACTCCTTCTTGTTCTCGTCCCAGAAGAGATACGCGTAGACGCGCTCCCCGCCCTGCACGAGGCGGGGGATGATGTCCTTGCCGAAGTCGTGGCTCGTGTCCTCCTCCGCGTCGCGCTGCAGCTCGCGGATGAGGAGCTCGGTGTCGAAGATGTAGATGCCCATCGAGCCCAGGCAGACCCCGGGGTTCCAGGGCGTGGCCGCCGCCGTCTGCGGCTTCTCCTGGAAGCCCACGATGCGGCTGTCCTCGTCCACCTCGAGGATGCCGAAGCGGCGCGACTCCGCGACCGGGACCTCGATGGCGGCCACGGTGAGAGAGGCGCCGCGGGCGATGTGGACGTCGAGCATCTTGCCGTAGTCCATCTTGTAGATGTGGTCGCCGGCGAGGACGATCACCCAGCGCGGCGCCTCGCGCTGCAGCGAGTAGAGGTTCTGGAAGACGGCGTCCGCGGTCCCGAGGTACCAGTGCTCGCCCACCCGCTTCTGCGGGGGCAGGACCTCCACGAACTCGCCGAGCTCGCGGTTGACGACGTTCCAGCCCATGCGGATGTGGCGGGAGAGGCTCTGGCTCTTGTACTGGGTGGCAATGAAGATCTTCCGTAACCCGGAGTTGATGCAGTTGGACAGGGTGAAGTCCACGATCCGGTAGGGGCCGCCGAACGGCACCGCGGGCTTCGCGCGCTCGCGGGTCAGCGGGTAGAGCCTCTCCCCCGCCCCGCCCGCGAGCAGGACCGCGACCACGTCGCGCAGGAGGAGTACGTTCAAGGAGCCCCCCCGGGCCGCTACAACCGGGTACGGAGGATGACGCGCGCGGGAGATCCGTCGCCTCCCACGATGCGCAGCGGCAGGCAGGTCATGTCGTATTCTCCCGGCTCCACCTCGGAGAGGTCGAGCCCCTCGACGATCACGACCCCGGCCTCGAGCAGCGCGTGGTGCGCGGGGTAGTCGGTGGAGCCGAACTTCTCGACCGAGAGGTAGTCGATCCCCACGAGCTTGATCCCGACCTGCACGAGGTAGCTCGCCGCGTCCTCGGTGAGGTAGACGAAGTCTTCCTGGAACTCGCGCCCCGGCCGGAGCTGGCCGGACATGCGCGTCTTCAGGAGAACGCGCAGGTCGTCCCGGAGCTGGAGCGCCTCGAGGTCAGCGCGTTGGATCTTCTCCCGAGCCATGAGCTCCACGACGCGGCACTTGCCGAGCAGGATCTCGAGGGGGAGCTGCTCCACGGTCGTCCCGTCGGCGAGGAAGTGGTATGGGGCGTCCACGTGCGTGCCCGTGTGGCTGCCCAGGGCGATGCGGGCGACGTTGTAATTCTGGCCGTCCGCGATCCGGTGCGTGAACGTGAGCTCGAACGGGGGATCGCCGGGATAGGTGGGGAGGTCCGGGGAGAGGGGAACGGTCACGTCGTAGATCTTTCCCATGACGCTGCGCGGCCGACACTTATAGCACACCCCGGCGACGAGGTTGACACGGCGTCCACCATCCTGATAGCGTGCGATCTTGTAGGGGAGTCTTCTGCAGGAGACCGAGGCTTGACGATCGCCCACCGCTCCCGGGGGGCCGCGATAGCGGCCTCGATCCTGCTCGGCACGACCGTGCAGGCCGGTGAACGCGACGGCGGGCTCATGGGCTGGGTCGAGAGCACGCGCGGGGTCCCCGTGGCCGGGGCGGTCGTCTCGGTGTTCGGAAAGGGGATTCGCGGAGGCAGCCTGGTCACGGTGGCGGACAGCGCCGGCCAGTTCACCCTTCCCGCGCTGCCCGCCGGCTCCTACACGATTCGCGCGCTCGGCACCGGCCACGAGCCGGCGGCGGCCCGCAAGATCACCGTCCTCCCCGAGCGTGATTCCGTCTTCACCTTGAGCCTGACGCCGATCGGCGAGACACCTCCGTCTCCGGAGAAGGCCGACGCGGCCGCGGCGGAGCCGGAGACCCTGAGCGTGCGCGAGTGGGAGTGGCTCGTCCGCCACCGCCGCCGCTCCGTGCTGGAGACGGGCGAGGACTCGCCCGTGGTCATGGATCCGCCACCGGCCGCCATCGTCCTCGCCGCGCGCGGCGCGTGGGTGCCGGAGCTCGCGGGTTCCGTCGAGCTCGTCACGAGCCCCGCCGCCCTCGGCCTGGATGCGGAGAGCTTCGGCACCGACACGGCGAGCACCAGCCAGGGTGCTCTGCGCCTGCAGGGACGCCTCGCCGACTCCGGCCGCTGGAGCCTCGGGGGCCTCGTCACCGAGGCGGAGAACCGGACCTGGCGGATGGGCGCGGCCTTCGT
>JBKPBQ010000554.1:0-7149 GCA_046726955.1 Acidobacteriota bacterium | reverse complement strand
GGGCACACTCGAGCCGGACATCTCGGTGCGGGCGAAGACGGTGATCTCGGAGCCCGGCGCCGGAGACGTGGAGATAACGATCGCGGCGGACGGCCCGTTGCTCGCCCCCACGCTCGACCTGACCTCCGAGCCGTCGTACTCGCAGAAGGAGCTCGCGAGCCTCATCGCGACCGGCCGCCGGAACGTGACGATGGACACCGCCGGGTGGGTGGCGGGCGAGCAGGCGGCCGCGCTACTCGCCGGCCGGCTCACGAGCGGCCTCGCCAAGGGGTTCGAGCCGCTCGGGCTCGACGAGGTCACGATCCAGCCGGAGCTGCTCGCCCGCGAGGGCGATCCCAGCGCGCGGTTCACGTTCGGCAAGCGCGTCACGCCCCATTTCCGAATCGTCTACTCGCTCGGCCTCGACGACGCCGAGGACCGCTTCTTCGAAGGCCAGTACCGCTTCCGGCTGGGGCGGGAGCTCACGACGCGGCTGATGCGCGACAACGAGGGCATCCTCACGTACGGCGTGGGCCAGCGGTGGCAGTTCGGAGTTCCCGACCGCGAGCGGCGCGTGTGGCGACCGCGGAAGGTGAGGCTCTCCGACGTGCGCTTCGAGGGCGGCGACCCCGAGACCTCCGCCCGCGTCGTCAACCGCAAGCCCGGCGACGAGGTCGGCGAGTGGGACGTCCAGAAGGACGCCCAGCGCCTCGAGCGGCGGCTGCGGCGCGAGGGACACCTGGAGGCGCTCGTCTCCGGGAGCCTCGAGGGCGACGTCGCGACGTTCTCCGTCCGGCCCGGGCCGCGCTACGTCGCGGAGGTGCGGGGCCTCGACTCGCCCCCGAGGCTCGACGACCTCGTCACGTCCGCGCTCTACGAGGAAGAGGCGGTGGAGAAAGGGCGGGAGCGCGTCCTCACCGCGGCCCGCGAGCGGGGATACCTGCGCGCCCGCGTCGACGCGAAGGTGGAGCGCGACGAGGCGCCCGCGCGGATCGTCTTTGCGGTGGACCCCGGCCGTCTCGTCCGGCAGGCGGACGTCGAGTTTCCGGGGGCGGAAGCGCTCGGCAGAGGCGAGCTCCTCCACGCGGCGGGCGGACCGGGGGCGCTCCTGACGTCGTTCGCCCAGGCCCGCAAGGGCATCCTCGCCGCGTATCACCGTGCGCAGTACCGGGTGGTCGAGGTGGACACGCCGCGGGTCAACGATTCCCCCGACGGCTCGTCGGTGCGGATCGAGGTTCCGGTCCGGGAGGGCCCGCGGGCGAAGGTCACTGCCATCGAGATCCAGGGCGCGAGCGGAGACGAGGAACGGCTGCGGAAGGTCACGGCACTCGAGCCCGGCCCCATCCCCCCGCCCGACGAGCTGACGCAGGCGGGGCGACGTCTGCGCGCCGATTACCTGGAGCGCGGCTACCCGCACGTGCGCGTGCGGCCGCGGCTGGAGCCGGACGGCGCCAACGTTCGCGCGGTCTTCGCCGTGGAGGAGGGAGAGAAGAGCACGGTGGGTCCCGTCCGCATCACCGGCCTGCGCCGTACGCGCGAGTCGCTGGTCCGGCGGCAGGTGCGCCTGAAGCCCGGCGACCCGCTCGATCCGCGCCGGCTCGGCGAGATCGAGAAGCGCCTCCTCGACCTGGGCGTCTTCTCGCGAGTGGTGGTGACCGCCTCGGACGACGAGCCGGCCGTCGTCAAGATCGAAGTCGAGGAGCAGGGACCCCTCACCGCGACGTACGACGTGCGCTTCAGCCAGGAGGAGCGCACGACGGGGCTCGTCGATTTGGAGGTCGGGAACCTGGCGGGCATCGGCCTCGGCGTGGGCGGCCGCTATCGGGTCGGCCGCGACATCCGCGAAGCGCGCGCCTCGCTCCACCTGCCCTCGCTGGGCGCCCTGGGCGACACCACGGCCTCCGTCTTCTCCACGGCGGAGGATTTCCTCCTCATCCACGAGGGCGGACTGGGTCCCGTGCTGCCCGACACGGAGGAGGAGCGCGGCTTCCAGCTCCAGCAGACGATCCACTCCAGCCGGCGCACGAACGTGCTCGCTGGGTTCGTCTACAAAAGCCTCTCCAGCCGGACGCGGGACTTCCATCACAACATCTCGGGCCTGCAGACATCCTGGCTGCGCGAGACGCGGGACGACCCCCTCGACGCGCGAAAGGGCACCTTCCTGAGCGTGTCGCTCGAAGGCGGAGGCAAGCTCACCGGATCCGACTTCGACTACGCCCGTCTCTTCCTGCAGGGGTTCGGCGCGAAGCCGATCAACCGCAGCCTCACGTGGGCCCAGGGCTATCGCCTCGGCCTGGCCAGCGGCCTTCGGACCCAGCGCGACCAGGAGGTCGCAGTGTTCGGCCGCTCGACAGAGCTCTTCCACGCCGGAGGACCCAACAGCCTCCGGGGGTACGCGCTCGACTCGGTGGGACCTCCGGGCCCCATTCTCGGAGTGTCGCCGGGTGGGGAGGTCCTCGTCGTCATGAACCAGGAGCTGCGCTACCGCCATCCCTGGGGGATCGGCGGCGCCCTCTTCTACGACGTGGGCAACATCTTCTCCCGCGTCAACGACATCGGTTTCTCTCTCCGCCACTCCGTGGGCGTCGGACTGCGGTACCAGTCGCCGATCGGGCTCCTGCGGCTGGACATCGCCTTCCCGCTGAACCCGAGGCCGCAGGACCGCTCGTTCCAGTGGTACTTCGCGTTCGGCCAGGCGTTCTGACGGAAGACCGGGACGAGGGGGGCAGTTCGAGAGGTGCTTCATGGCAGACCCACGCATACGGACCTCCGACATTCACGTGCGGCGGTCGGTGGCGACCCTGGCGCTGATGGCGGCCCTCATCGCGGGAAGCCTCGTGACGGCCCTCGTCGTCGTCGGCCAGGACCGGCCACCCGCTCCGCGGCCGGCTGTGCAGATGACGACGCTGGGCGCCGATGGCTCGCCCGGGCGCGATCCCGGAGCGCTCGGCGGCGGCGGGTTCGCCGACGTCGTGAATCCGGCCCTCACCAAGGTGGTGAACATCGCGTCTTCCCGGACGGTGCGCATGTCGGGAGGCGAGCCGCCGTCGTCGGTCTTCGGCGACCCGCTCTTCCGCCGGTTCTTCGGCGACCAGTTCGGGCGGCAGTTCCAGGTGCCGCAGGAGAGACGCGAGCGCAGCCGCGGCTCGGGGGTAATCGTGAGCGCGGACGGTTACGTGCTGACGAACAACCACGTGGTCGCGGGGGCGAACGACATCCAGGTCTCGCTGCCCGACCGACGGGAGGTGAAGGCGAAGCTCGTGGGCACCGACCAGAAGACGGACGTGGCGGTGCTCAAGGTCGAAGGCGCGTCATTCCCCGCGATGGCCGTCGGCGATTCTTCGAAGTCCCGTATCGGGGACCTCGTGTTCGCGATCGGCGACCCCTTCGGGATCGGCGAGACCGTCACGATGGGCATCGTGAGCGCGACGAGCCGCGGCGGCCTGCAGATCGAGGACTACGAGGACTTCATCCAGACCGACGCCGCCATCAATCCCGGCAACTCGGGAGGGGCCCTCATCAACGCCCGCGGCGAGCTCATCGGCATCAACACCGCGATCCTCTCGGGCGAGGGCGGCGGCAACCAGGGGATCGGGTTCGCGATCCCGGTGAACCTCGCGCGCCAGGTGATGCAGCAGATCGTGGAGCACGGGAAGGTGGTGCGCGGCTACCTCGGCGTCACCATCCAGGAGCTGACGCCCGCGCTCGCGAAGGCCTTCGGCGTGCCCGAAGGCCGGGGCGCGCTCGTCGGGAGCGTGGCTCCGGGCGGTCCCGCGGCCCAGGCGGGGCTCGCCCGCGGGGACGCGATCGTGGCGATGGACGGACAGCCGCTGCGCGACTCGAACGACCTGCGCCTGCGGGTGGCCCAGGCGGCCCCGGGGACGCCGATCAAGCTCAAGGTGCTGAGGAACGGACAGGAGCGCGACGTGACCGTCACGGCCGGCGAGTTGCCAGAGTCGCCGACGGCCGAGGCCCCGCGTCAGGAGTCAGGCCTGGCCCTCGAGGGCGTGGAGGTCGAAGGGTTGACGCCGGCGATCGCCCGGCAGCTCAAGCTCCCCGCGGACACCCAGGGAGTGGTGGTCACGAATGTCCAGCAGGGGACGGCCGCGGCTGAAGCCGGCCTCAGGCGCGGGGACGTGGTCCAGGAGGTGAATCGGACTCCGATCCGGACCCCGCAGGACTACGCGTCGGCGATCCGCGCGGCGGGCAACGAGGGCATCCTGCTGCTCGTGAACCGCGGGGGAGCGACGTCGTACGTGGTGATCGAGGCGCGCTGAGTCGTTGCGGGCGGAGCGGACCCAGCCTGGCCGGTCGCCAGGAGAGAATGAGCCGGCCCATGTCCCGCGTCAAGATCGTCTTCGCCTGCCAGGCCTGCGGCTTCGAGAGCTCCAAGTGGCTGGGACGCTGCCCGGACTGCGGGGAGTGGAACAGCTTCATGGAGGAGCGTCCGGCGCCGGAGCCGGCCTCCGGCAAGGGTCGCCAGGCGGCGCTTCCCATCGAAGGCGGCCGGCCCCGCAGCTACGACGCGATCGACGGCACGGACGCGCCGCGCTCGTCCACCGGGATCGGCGAGTTCGACCGGGTGCTCGGGGGCGGGCTCGTCCCCGGCTCGCTCGTCCTCATCGGCGGCGAGCCCGGGATCGGGAAGAGCACGCTCATCCTGCAGGTCGCGCACCTCCTCGGACGCACGCACGGCACCGTGCTCTACGTCTCCGGCGAGGAGTCGGAGCGGCAGGTCAAGCTGCGGGGTGACCGGCTTGGGATCACCGGAGGCGGGCTCTTCCTGATGGCGGAGACCTCGCTCGAGCGCATCCTCGACGAGGTCGAAGAGCTCAAGCCGAGAGCCCTGGTCGTGGACTCCGTCCAGACCGTCTACTCTTCGAAGTTCCCCTCCGCGCCGGGCAGCATCAGCCAGGTCCGCGAGGTGGCGACGCAGCTCCTCTTCCTGGCCAAGAGCCGCGGGATCACGACCTTCATCATCGGCCACGTCACGAAGGACGGGAACCTCGCCGGGCCGAAGTCACTCGAGCACATCGTGGACACCGTTCTCTACTTCGAGGGCGAGAAGCGCCAGCACCACCGGATCGTGCGCGCGGTCAAGAACCGCTTCGGCGCGATCTCGGAGATGGGCGTGTTCGAGATGACGGGGACGGGCCTCCAGGCGGTGGCCAATCCCTCCGCGCTCTTCCTCGCCGAGAGGAAGGAAGGCTCGCCCGGCTCCGCGGTCGTAGCCACGATGGAGGGCTCGCGGCCGATGCTCGTGGAGGTGCAGGCGCTCGTCTCGCCCACGAGCTTCGGCACGCCCCGTCGCATGTCGCTCGGCATCGACCCCAACCGCACGAGCCTCCTCCTGGCGGTGCTCGAGAAGCGCGTCGGCCTGGAGCTCCTGGGCGACGACGTGTTCGTGAGCGTCGCCGGAGGGCTGGAGGTGGACGAGCCCGCGGCCGACCTCGGAGTGGCCGCCGCCGTGGCCTCGTCCTTCCGCAGCCGGCCGCTGCCGCCGCACGTGGCGCTCTTCGGCGAGGTCGGCCTCGGCGGCGAGGTGCGCGGAGCCGGGCAGGCCGCGCTGCGCCTGCGCGAAGCCGCGCAGATGGGCTTCACCCGTTGCGTGCTCCCCGCGCGCAACATCCCGCAAGACGTGCCGCCCGGGATCCGCCCGGTCGGCGTCAACACCCTTGACGAGGCGCTCCAACACCTCCTAGCCGGCGACTGAGTTATCATCTGGGCAATCGTTCGTCTCCTTTCATATGAACAGACCCAGGTCATCGGGGGGCTGCGGTCACCGGTCCCCAGAGGTTCGCCCATGTGGCTCGTATTGTTCCGCCTCTTCATGGTGGCGCTTCTCGCCCACGCCGGATACTTCTACACGCCGTTTCCCGGGAACCCCTGGGCGGGCGCCGTTCTCGGCGTCTTCGGGGCGCTCGGGATCATCGTCCTCGAGCTGAGCCTCAGGAGCGTCCCCGCCCATCACCTGGTGGGGGCGCTCGTAGGAGGCGTGACCGGCCTCCTCGGAGCCCGCCTGATGTGGGGGGCGATGGAGGGTCTCGACCTCGTGGCCGAGCACCTGGTGCACGCCCTCCTCATCGTCTTCCTCATCTACATGGGCATCGTCCTCGGCGCCCGCAAGGGCGAGTGGTTCGAGCCCGCGCGCATCATCGCCGCCTTTAGAGACGACATGCGCCTGCACCAGTACAAGGTGCTCGACACCTCCGTGATCATCGACGGCCGCATCGCCGACATCTGCGAGACCGGGTTCCTCGACGGCACGCTCGTCGTCCCGCAGTTCGTGCTGCGCGAGCTGCAGCAGGTGGCGGACTCGTCGGACTCGCTGAAGCGCAACCGGGGACGCCGCGGGCTCGACATCCTGCAGAAGGTCCAGAAGATGTCGGGCGTGGAGGTCCAGATCGTGGAGACGGACTTCCCGGAGATCCGCGAGGTGGACCTGAAGCTCATCGAGCTCGCGCGCAAGCTCAATGGGAAGATCGTCACGAACGACTTCAACCTCAACAAGGTCGCGCAGCTGCGGGGGGTCGCCGTCCTCAACATCAACGAGCTCGCGAACTCGCTGAAGCCGGTGGTGCTGCCCGGCGAGGTGCTGCGCGTCTTTGTGATCAAGGAAGGCAAGGAGGCGGGCCAGGGCGTCGCCTACCTCGACGACGGGACGATGGTCGTGGTGGACCAGGGCAAGAAGGCCCTCGGCAAGACGATCGAAGTCACGGTCACGAGCGTGCTGCAGACCACCGCCGGGAAGATGATCTTCTGCCGGTGGGCGGAGTCGGCACCCATGGCGGACGGCGAGCGGCGCGGCGTGGAACGGCGCGAGGGACGGACGAATGGCCGCGACGCGCGCCCGCCCGAGCCGGGCGCCGGCGTGGCCGCGCCGGTGACGGCGCCGGTCGTCGGGCCCGCCCCCACGACCCCCGCGGTGGGATCGGGAGCCAAGGTCGAGTAGCTCCCGCCCGCGCGCCTTGCTCCGCGTTTTCCTCGCCGTCCCGCTGATCGCGGCGGACACGCTCGTGTGCGGGCTCCTGACGCTCGCGGCGGGGCTCGTGGACCGGAGCGGGCGTGCCTGCCGGGCCATCGCGCGCGGCTGGGCCCGCGTGCTGCTGCTCGGGCTGGGCGTGCAGGTCGACGTCGAAGGATCGTCGAACCTGCCGCGCGGCCCCGCCG
>JBKPBQ010000553.1:0-28732 GCA_046726955.1 Acidobacteriota bacterium | reverse complement strand
CCCGAGCGACTCGTTCATCGTCCGCCCGAACATCTTGGGGAACCAGTAGGCGGTGGCCCCGAAGACGCCGAAGAGCGCGGCCCCGGCCATGATCAGGTGGAAGTGGGCGGCCACGAACATCGTGTCGTGGAGGTGGATGTCCGGAGCCGACTGCGCCAGCCAGATCCCCGTCAACCCGCCGCTGATGAAGAGCGAGATGACGCCCATGGCCCACAACATGGCCGTGCTGTAACGGATCCGCGAGCGCCAGAGCGTGGCCAGCCAGTTGAAGACCTTCACCGCCGAGGGAACGGCGATGAGGATGGTGCCGATGGCGAAGCCCATCGCCAATCGCGGGTTCATGCCGCTCTGGAACATGTGGTGACCCCAGACCACGAACGAGAGCCCGGCGATCGCGACCATCGCCCCCGCCATCGACTTGTAGCCGAAGATCGGCTTGCGGCAGAAGGTGGCGATGATGTCGGAGGTGAAGCCGAGCGCGGGCAGCATCAGGATGTAGACCTCGGGGTGGCCGAGGAACCAGAAGAGGTGCTGCCAGAGGAGCGGCGCCCCCCCCTGGTGGAGCGAGACGCCGTCCGGGCCCACGAGGGGCGCCCCGGACACCGCGAGCCCCGCGGGCAGGAAGAAGCTCGTGCCGAAGTGCCGGTCGAAGAGCAGCATCAGCGAGGCGGCGGTGAGGGCGGGGAAGGCGAGGAGGCCGAGTATCGCCACGAGCATCATCGACCAGATCGTGAGAGGGAGCCGGGTCAGCGACAGCCCCTTCGTCCGGAGGTTCAGGATCGTGGTGATGAAGTTCAACCCCCCCATCGTGAAGGAGGCGATGAAGAAGACCATCCCGATGATCCAGAGCGTCTGGCCCCACATCGAACCGGGGACGGCGGCGCGCAGCGCGGAGAGCGGAGGATACGACGTCCAGCCCGCGGCGGCGGCTCCCGAGCTCACGAAGAAGGACGTGAGGATCACGATGCAGCCGGGGAGGAACGTCCAGTAGCTGAGCGCGTTCAGGAACGGGAACGCCATGTCGCGCGCGCCCACCTGCAGCGGGATCAGGATGTTACCGAACCCGCTCACCGGCGCCGTGGAGAGCACGAAGAACACCATGATCGTGCCGTGCATCGTGAAGAGCATCGCGTAGAACTCGGGGTTCATGACGCCGTCCGTGAACCCCGAGCTCAGCACCCGCCCGAGCCCGGGCCAGGTCTTCTCCGGCCAGGCCAGCTGCAGGCGTATGAGCATCGCGAGCGCGCCCGCCACCCAGGCCATGACCATCGCGGTCATGTAGTACTGGATGCCGATGACCTTGTGGTCCTTGCTGAAGACGTATTTCCAGATGAAGGCCTGGGGCGCGTGCTCGTGGGCAACGTGCGCGTCGTGTGCGGCCGTGGTCTGGGCCATTTCGAAAGAGCCTCCGCTAGGTTCCTATTGTCCGGCGGATTCCTTGATGCGGGCGTCGACTTCGGAGGGCGGGACGACGAAGAGAGTTCCCCTCATCCGGTAATGCCCGAGCCCGCAGTGCTCGGCGCAGGCGATCTCGTAGTCGCCCGCGACCTTGGGAACGAACCACGTCTCGGTCGTCATCCCCGGCATCGCGTCCTGCTTCACGCGGAAGTTGGGGAGGAAGAAGCTGTGGATCACGTCGATCGAGCGCAGGCGGATCCGCACCGGCCGTCCCTCGGGCAGCACGAGCTGGTTCTGGACCATCACGTCGTCCTGGGCCGCCGGGTCCGACTTGTCGAGGCCGATGAAGTTGAACTCCGAGGGGTTGACCTGCCGGATGTCGGTCCGCCCGAAGACGCCGTCCGGCCCGGGGTAGCGGACGTTCCACGCGAACTGCTGCCCGGTGATCTCCACCACGAAGGCGTCCGCCGGGGCCGCGCTCATGACGTGGGCCCAGAGGTTGAGGGCCTTGAAGAGGAAGAAGAACATCACCACGGCGGTCGCGACCGTCCACGTCCACTCCAGCCGGTGGTTGTCGTGCCAGTAGCCGGCGCGCGCCCCCGGAGCGTCCTGGTAGCGGAAGGCCACCCAGGCGAGCAGGAGGTTGACCACGATGAACACGATCCCCGTGACCACGAGGGAGAGCCACAGCGCGTCGTCGATGGCGCTCCGGTCGGACTTCAGGGGAGGGAGCCAGGTCTTGGTGAAGAAGAACGTGGCCAGGACCACCAGCGTGGTCGTGGCCAGCCCGAAGAACAACCCCTGCAGCTTCGACATCCGCTCCTCCAGAGTCGCCGCACGCGGCGTCTTTCTACGGTAACGGCCTCCCGCGCGGAGGCCCGTCCCAGGGCGTCTTCCCGCCGAACGTCGAGAAGCAAGAACGAATTCGTGTCACTTCGATGATGGCGCGAACCTTAACCGACCGGCGCCGCTCCGTCAATGCCCCTCGAGCCACGCGTGCGGTCATCGCCTCCAGAGCAGCAGCGCGAGGAGCGCGGGAAGGTAGAGGACGGAGGCGAGGAAGAGGGCGCGCGCCGCGGCCGCCGTCCGGAGCACGGCCAGTCGGAAGGCGGCGAGGGTGAGCGCCACTCCGAGAAGCACCGCCCCCACGAGGTAGATGCGCCCTCCGAAGCCGGCAGCGAACGGCGTGAGGCTGACGAGCAGCAGGGCGAGGCTGTGGATGACGGCCTGGCGTCCCGTGAGACGGCCCTCGCGGTCGAGGACGGGAAGCATCGGGAGGCCCGCGCGGGCGTAGTCGTCGCGGTAGATCCAGGCGATGGCCAGGAAGTGGGGGATCTGCCACAGGAACAGGATCGCGAAGAGGACGAAGGCCCCGCCGTCGAGGGAGTGCCGCGCGGCCGCCCAGCCGATCACCGGGGGAAGCGCGCCGGGCACGGCGCCCACGAGCGTCGAGAGAGACGTCCGGCGCTTGAGCGGCGTGTAGGCGAAGAGGTAGCTCGCCCAGGTGGCAAAGGCGACGGCGGCGGTGAGCCAGCCGCAGAGCCACGAGAGCAGACCCAGGCCGACCGCGGTGAGGGCGAGGCCGAAGAGGAGCGCGTCCTGGACCCGCAGGCGGCCCGCGGGCAGGGGGCGCGTGCGCGTCCGCAGCATGAGCGCGTCCGTGTCGCGCTCCATCAGCATGTTCACGGCGCTCGCCCCCGCCGCCACGAGCGTCGTCCCCGCGAGCACGGCGAGGAGCGGCAGCGCGCGGAGCGACTCCGGGGCCGTCCCCACCACGAACCCGACGAGTGTCGTGAACACCACGAGCGAGGTGATGCGCGGCTTGGTGAGCTCGAGGTAGTCCGCGAAGGCTTCCCGCCGCGACGGGATCGCGAGCGTGCTCATGCCGTGACCGGGGTGAGCGCCGAGGAAGCCGCGCGATCCGGCCGAAGGCGGCGGCGCGCACGGAGGAAGAGGAGCCAGCACGTGCCGAGGACCGCCGCTCCCACCGCCACGTGCGCGGTCGTTGGGACAATCGCCTTGGCGCTGAGGACCGTGGCGGCCCCGAGTGTGATTTGCGCCAGGACGAGGAGCACGGCGAGGAAACCGTGCCTCTGCAGCGCGGTGTCACCGGACCGATGGCAGGCCGCGGCCAGCCAGCCCACGACCGCGAGGACCGCGAGCGCGCCCATCCGATGCGCGAAGTGGAGCGCGACTGCCGGATCCTCGAGCGGCGGGACCACGCGGTGGAGCGCCAGCGGGAAGTCGGGGATGGCGAGGCCCGCCCCGGTGTGCCGCATGAGCGCGCCCAGGAGGAGCTGGACGAAGACGACGGCCGTGGCGACGAGCGATGCGCCGCGCACTCCCGCGGAGTCCGCTCGGGGCGAGGCGTCGCTCCACTCCCGCGACGTGACGTAGGCGAGGGCGATCGTGAGGCAGAAGAAGGTCTGCGCGATGCAGGCGTGGGTCACGGAAACCGGTGTCGGCAGCAGGAAGATGACGGTGAGGCCACCGAGAACGCCCTGGGCGACGACGAGCGCGAGAGCGGCCCAGGCCAGTCGCCGCACGCCTGCGCGGCTCTCCGTCGCCTGGGTCCAGAACGCGAGCACGAGCGTCAGGAAGCCGACCGTCGCCGCCACCATGCGGTGGCCGTGCTCGAAGAAGATGCCTCCCACCATCGGCGGCATCACCATCCCGTAGGACAGCGGCCAGTCCGGGACGGAGAGGCCGGAGCCGGTGCTGGTCACGAGGCCCCCGACGAAGACGAGGGCGAGCGTCGACAAGGACAGCAGGACGGAGAAGATATGCCGACCGGGGCCGGGTACCGTTCGCGAGGGGTCTGGACTGGGCAAGGATTGTTCAGAGCCCGGGAGTGCTTTGCACCCCCGGGTGTGTTAGCCCTTGAAAGTGAAGTCGAGCTTGGCGGCCTCGCCGTCCTTGACCGTGACCTTCTGGGTCTGGCCCTTGAGCTTGCCGTGCAGGGCTTCGATCTCGTACTCGCCCGCGGGCAGGCCCTTGATCTCGAACGTGCCGTCCTCCTTCGTCACCGCGTAGAACGGGTTGTCGAGCACGGAGATGAAGGCCCGCATCCACGGGTGCACGTCGCAGCCCACCGGGATCATCACCTCGGGCTTGGCGAAGCCCTTCTCGCCCTCGCGCACGCTCTCCATCCCCTGGCGCGGCTGGCCGATGTTGAACTCCTGGTTCTGCGTGGGCCGGGGGTGGATGTTGTGCAGCGTGTCGTCGCTGTTGCGGATCTTGAGGGGCTGGCCCGCGCGCATAACCACCATGTGCGGGTGGTAGTCGCAGCCCTGCTGGTCGAGGACGACGGGCTCCGTCGGCGGGGGATACGTGCCCTTGGCACCGGACTTCACGTACACCAGGACGTCGGCGAGTCCGCCGTCCTTCACGTGGAGCTGCCAGCGCTCGAGGCCTTCCTTGTGCATCGCCGCGCACTTCGGGTCGGCGTTGAGCTTGACCTTCTCCGCCGGAGGGACCGTGCCGTCGAAGGCGACCTTGCCGGCGATCGAGGCCGTGCCCGCGGCCGCGGCGGGAGCGGCCGCCGCGGGGGCTGCCGTGTCCGCCTTGGGCGCGGTGGGGGCGCTCTGTGCCCCTCCTCCGGGCTCATTGCCGCCGCAAGCGACGAGGATGAGCGTGCCGACGAACATCAAGGCGATGGGCGTGCGCGAGACTCGCATCAGGTGAGCTCCTTTTGCTTTCAGCCGGCTATCTTTATCGGTGGGTCCGGGGTTGTCAATAGCGCGCTCACGGCGACGCGCCGAGGTCGAGCGCGATCGCGGTGCGGTCGCGCAGGCCGAGGAACAGCCGGCGGCGCACGACGACGGGCCGCGTCGCGATCACCGCCGTCGTCCGCAGTCCCCCGATCGCCTTTCCCGTCCGGAGGTCGAAGCCGAGCACCTCGTTCTCGTGACAGGCCACGAGGGCGACGCCGTCCACCGCGATCGGACCCCCGATGGGCCGGGAGGTGAGGAGGCCGCGCCAGGCCAGGTTGCCGTTGCCGCGGTCGAGGGCCCAGAGCACGGCGTCGAAGGCGGCGAAGACGACGCGGTCCCCGTCGATCAGCCCGGGCCCCTGTATGTCGGCGCCGACCTTCCAGCGCCAGCCGGGGTCCCCGTCCTTGGCCGACAGGGAGACGATGCGCCGGTCCCGCGTCCCCAGGAAGAGGCGGTCCTGCCCGTCCACCACCGGCGGGGCGGCGAGCGGGGCCTCCGTCTTGAACATCCAGATCGACTTGCCGTCTTCGCGGGCGCGCGCGCGCAGTGTCCCGTCGGCCTCCCCTACGTAGAGACGCGGCCCGCCGGGAGCGACGGGAGCGGTCACTTCCGCGCCGTCCTGCGCTTTCCAGACGATGCGCCCGCTCTCCAGGTCGAGAGCGGCGAGCCCGCTCCCGGCCACGTACACGCGGTCGCCGTCGATCACCGGAGGCAGGCCGCCGGGGACGCCGGAGTCGATCGACCAGCGCGAGGCCCCGGTTTTCGGGTGGAGGCTCATCACCGTTCCGGAGGCCTGTCGCAGGATGACCGACCCTTCGCCGGCCGCGGCCCGTCCCGGGACGTCGGCCAAAGCCCAAAGCTGCTCGCCGCGGTCGGTGTCGAGGGCGATGAGGCCCCCGTCGCGGGTCGTGACGAAGAGACGGTGGCCGTCCGTGGCCAGCGGCTCTTCGGGAAGGCCGGGAAGCGAGGCCGTCCAGGCCTGGCGCATCGGGAAGACGGGGGGAAGGGCGACGCGCGCGCGGGCCGCGCAGGCGACGGAGGAGATCGCAGCCAGGATGAAAATCAGGCGTCGCAAGGCGGGGCACTATACCATTCCGGGTTCGGACCTCCCTTGGCCGGACGCGCGGCTATAATCCCGGCCCCAAAGATGAACCGCGAGACCGTCCTCATTCTCGATTTCGGATCGCAGTACACGCAGCTGATCGCCCGCCGGCTCCGGGAGCTCCGGGTCTACTCCGAGATCGTCCCTCCCGGGACGCGAGCGGCCGCGCTCGCCGCCCGTAAGCCGAAGGGGATCGTTCTCTCGGGCGGGCCGGTGAGTGTCCACGACAAGGGCGCGCCGCGGTGCGACCGCGACCTCTTCCAGCTCGGCGTGCCCGTGCTCGGGGTGTGCTACGGCATGCAGCTCATGAGCCTGCTGCTGGGCGGCGAGGTGAAGCGGGCGGAGCGGCGGGAGTACGGCCCGGCGGAGTTCGACCGGAGGAACGGCCTGCTCCTCGACGGCCTCAAGCCGCGCACGCGCGTGTGGATGAGCCACGGGGACTCGATCCTGCGGCCGCCGGAGGGGTTCGAGGTCGTGGGGTCGAGCGGGGCGAACCCCGTGGCGGCCATCGAGGCGCGCTCCCGCAACCTCTTCGGGGTGCTCTTCCACCCCGAGGTCGTGCACACCGAGGAGGGGATGCGCGTCCTCGCAAACTTCCTGCAGGCCTGCGGCTGCCGGCGCGATTGGACGGCGGCCTCCTTCATAGAAGATGCGGTGGCGCGGATCCGGCAGACCGTGGGCGAAAGCGGGCGTGTGATCTGCGCCCTCTCCGGCGGCGTCGACTCTTCCGTTGCTGCGCTCCTCGTGCACCGGGCGATCGGCGATCGTCTGACCTGCGTGTTCGTGGACAACGGCCTGCTGCGCAAGGACGAAGCCGCGCAGGTCCGCAAGCGCTTCGCCGAGCGGCTCCACCTGAAGGTCGTGTTCGTGGACGCGGCGCGGCGATTCCTGGGCAAGCTCAAGGGCGTCGTCGACCCGGAGCGCAAGCGCAAGATCATCGGCCGGGAGTTCATCGAGGTCTTCAAGGCGGCCGCGCGCAGCCGGCAGGTGGGGAAGGCGGGCTTCCTCGCGCAGGGCACGCTCTATCCCGACGTGATCGAGTCCACGTCCGTGCGCGGTCCCTCGGCGGTCATCAAGAGCCACCACAACGTGGGAGGTCTCCCTCGCTCGCTCGGGTTCAAGCTCGTCGAGCCGCTCCGCGAGCTGTTCAAGGACGAGGTCCGCAAGGTAGGGCTCGAGCTCGGCCTCGACGAGGAGTTCGTGCATCGCCAGCCCTTCCCGGGCCCCGGCCTCGCCGTGCGCTGCGTGGGGGCGATCACGCCGGAACGGCTCGAGCTGCTGCGCGAGGCCGACGCGGTCTTCGTCGAGGAGGTGAAGACCGCCGGGCTCTACCGAAAGCTCTGGCAGAGCTTCGCCGTGATCCTGCCCGTGCGGTCGGTGGGAGTGATGGGCGACGACCGCACGTACCAGTACACGATCGCGCTGCGGGCGGTGGACTCGCTCGACGGGATGACCGCCGACTGGGCGCGCCTGCCCTACGACCTGCTCGCGCGCGTGAGCAACCGGATCGTTAACGAGGTGAAGGGGATCAACCGCGTGGTCTACGACGTGTCCAGCAAGCCGCCTTCGACCATCGAGTGGGAGTGACGTGAAGCCGGAGTTCGTCCACCTCCACCTGCACACGGAGTTCAGTCTCCTCGACGGGGCCTGCCACATCGACGAGCTCGTGGACCAGGCGCAGCGGTTCGGCATGAAGTCGCTCGCCATCACGGACCACGGCAACATGTTCGGGGCGGTCCACTTCCACGACGCCTGCCGCGACAAGGGTATCAAGCCGATCCTGGGCTGCGAGGTCTACGTCGCCCAGGGCAGCCGGTTCGACAAGAGCGCCGCCGGCATCACCGACGCCTACCACCACCTGACGCTCCTGGCCGCGAACTCCGCCGGCTACCACAACCTGGTGCGGCTCGTCTCGCTCGCCTACACCGAGGGCTTCTACCACCGGCCGCGCATGGACAAGGAGCTGCTCCAGAAGCACAACGAGGGCATCGTCGCGCTCTCCGGCTGCCTGTCCAGTGAGATCGGCACCGCGCTGCGCAACGGCAACGAGGCCGCGGCGCTCAACGCGGTCGGGGAGTACGGGGAGATCTTCTCGGGCGGCCGATTCTTCCTCGAGCTCATGGAGCACGGGATCGAAGACCAGAAGCGCGTAGCTCGGGCGCTCGTGCGCCTGCACGAGCGGACGGGCTTGCCCCTCGTGGCCACGAACGACGCGCACTACCTGCTGCGCGACGACGCCCACGCCCACGAGGTCCTCCTCTGCATCGGCACGGGCAAGAAGCTCCAGGACGAGGAGCGCTTCCGCTTCGACGCTCCCGAGTTCTACCTGAAGGACGCCGACGAGATGGCGCGCGTCTTCCCCGATCACCCGGAGGCGCTCTCGAACACGCTGCGGGTCGCGGAGATGTGCGACTTCAAGCTGGAGGGCGTCTCGACGCTGCCGAAGTTCGACGTCCCTCCCGGCTTCACGATCGAGAGCTACTTCGAGAAGGTGACTCGCGAGGGGTTCGCGGAGCGCGAGAGGGTCCTGCGGCCGCTCGCGGAGGCGGGACGGCTGCGCTTCCCGATCGCCGACTACGAAGCCCGCCTGGACAAGGAGATCGGGGTCATCCGCCGCGTGGGCTTCGCCGGGTACTTCCTCATCGTCTGGGACTTCATCCGCTACGCGCGCGAGCGCGGGATTCCCGTGGGCCCCGGTCGAGGATCCGCCGCCGGCAGCCTCGTCGCCTGGTCGCTCCGGATCACCGACATCGACCCCATCGAGAACGGCCTCATCTTCGAGCGCTTCCTGAACGAGGAGCGCATCAGTCCCCCCGACATCGACATCGACTTCTGCGAGAACCGCCGGGGCGAGGTCATCGAGTACGTCACCCGGAAGTACGGCCGCGAGAACGTCGCCCAGATCATCACGTTCGGGACGATGAAGGCGAAGGCGGTCGTGCGCGACGTCGGGCGCGTGCTCGACATGAGCTACGGGGACGTCGACAAGATCGCGAAGATGATCCCCTTCGACCTCAAGATGACGCTGGACAAGGCGCTCGCGGAGTCCCCCCCGCTCCAGGACGCCTACCAGAAGGACCCGAAGGTCAAGGAGCTCATCGACATCTCGCGCCGTCTCGAAGGCACGACGCGCCACGCCTCCACCCACGCCGCGGGCGTCGTGATCTCGCCCCAGCCGCTCACCGATCTCGTTCCGCTCTTCAAGGGGACGACCGCCGACGTCACGACGCAGTTCGACATGAAGGGCGTCGAGCGGATCGGCCTCCTGAAGATGGACTTCCTGGGGCTGCGGACGCTCACGCTGATCGACAACTGCGTGAAGATGGTGGCGGCGGAGACGGGCGAGACGCTCGACCCCGACCGCTTCCCCCTCGACGACGGGAAGACCTACGAGCTCTTCACCGCGGGCAAGACGAGCGGTCTCTTCCAGTTCGAGTCGGACGGGATGCGCGACATCCTCAAGCGCTTCAAGCCCGACCGTCTCGAGCACCTGACCGCGCTCAACGCCCTCTACCGGCCCGGGCCGATGCAGATGATCGACGACTTCATCCGCCGGCGGCACGGGCAGACCCGCGTGACCTACGAGCACCCGTCGCTCGAGCCGATCCTCCAGGAGACCTACGGGGTCATGGTCTACCAGGAGCAGGTCATGCAGATCGCCTCCGCCCTCGCCGGCTTCACGCTCGGCGAGGCGGACATCCTGCGCAAGGCGATGGGGAAGAAGAAGGCCGACGTGATGGCCACGCAGAAAGAGCAGTTCCTGAAGGGCTGCGCTGACCGCGGGGTGGCCGTCAAGAAGGCGACGCGGATCTGGGACCTCATGGAGCAGTTCGCAGGGTACGGATTCAACAAGTCGCACTCGGCGGCCTACGCGTGGCTCGCCTACCAGACCGCGTACCTGAAGGCGAACTACCCGGCCTGGTTCATGGCCGCGCTCCTGACCTCGGAGCGGGCGAACACCGACAAGATGGTCTCCTACATCGGCGAGTGCCGGGGCATGTCGATTCGCGTCCTCCCGCCCGACGTCAACGAGTCGGACATGTTCTTCAGCGTGACTGCGCGCAGGGAGAACGGAGCGGACCGGAACTACAGCAATCAGCAAGAAGCGGCGAGCGTAGCGGGATTCACCCCCCATGCGGGGGGCGAGCTCCCAGCGGAGCGAGCGGGGGGTCTGGGGGGTGCGGCGCCCTCGCTCTCCAGCGAGGACAGGCAGCACCCCCCAGCTCAACAAGACGTCCGATTTGGGCTGGCCGCGATCAAGAACGTGGGAGAGGGCGCCGTGGAGGCGATCCTATCGGTCCGCAAGGGCACCGGGTCCTTCACCTCGATCTTCGACTTCTGCGAGCGGGTGGACCTGCGGGCCGTGAACCGGCGCGTGATCGAGAGCTTCGTCAAGAGCGGCAGCTTCGACTCGCTCGAGCCGCAGCGGTCGTCGCTCTTCGCGGCCATCGACCGGGCGATGGATTCCGGACAGAAGAAGCAGCGCGACCGCGAGCAGGGCCAGCACTCGCTCTTCGGCATGCTCGCGGAAGCCGACGGCGCGCCGACACCCCTGCGCATCCCCCAGACCTCGCCGTGGGGGGAGGGCGAGCGGCTCGCCTTCGAGAAGGAATCGCTTGGGTTCTTCATCAGCGGCCATCCCCTGGAGCGCTTCCGAGCCGAGCTGGAGCAGTGGGTGACCTGCAGCACCGGGCGCCTCTCCGAGCGCTCCGAGCTGCCCGAGGTCGCCATGGGCGGGATCATCACGGGCCTCCGTCTCATCAAGACGAAGAAGGGCGACCGCATGGCGAGCTTCGTGCTCGAGGACCTCGAGGGCAGCGTCGAGGCGCTCGTGTTCCCCGAGACCTACAAGAAGACGGCCGGGCGCCTCGCCGACGACCAGCTCGTGCTCGTGAAGGGCAAGGCGGAGGTGGTCGAGGAGGGGCGGGGACGGCTCGTCGTCTCGGACGTGCTGCCCCTCGAGCAGGCCAAGCTCGCGGAAGCGCGCTTCGTGACGATCCGGGTGGCCATGAGCTCGTGGGACAGGTCCAAGGGGGAGCGCCTCAGGGATATACTCGGGTCTCATCGCGGCGAGTGCCCGGTGACCCTGGAGTTCGTGCGGCCGGGGGCGTTCGCGGTGGCGCTGGCGCCCAGCGCCTTCTATCGCGTCCGCCCGGATCCCGTGCTGCGGGACGAGGTCGAGGCCCTTCTCGGGCCCGGCGCCCTCGTCCTGTCGCGCTCGGCGGCCGTGCCTCGCGAGCTCTAGGGTCCCGAGACGCGGCTCGCCAGGGGGCCTGAGCGTGCCGGAAGTGGACTTCGAGGCGCCGCTCGTCGAGCTGCAGAAGAAGATCGACGAGCTCGCCGCCTTTCCCGGGGACGCGGCGAAGGAGAAGGAGGCGCGCAAGCTCCGCGACGAGCTCGACACGCGCCGCCGCGAGGTCTACGCGAGCCTCACTCCCTGGCAGAAGACGCTCGTGGCCCGGCACCCGAGCCGTCCCTACACGCTCGATTACGTGAACGCGCTCTGCACGGAGTGGACGGAAGTGCGCGGAGACCGGCGCTTCGCCGACGACCCCGCGCTCGTCTGCGGCTTCGCGTTCTTCCACGACCGGCCGGTGGCGGTGGTCGGCCACCAGAAGGGCCGCGACACGAAGCAGAAGATCTACCGGAACTTCGGCATGCCCAAGCCCGAGGGCTATCGAAAGGCGATGCGCGTGATGGAGATCGCCGCCAAGTTCCGGCGCCCGATCCTGAGCTTCGTGGACACGCCCGGCGCGTATCCCGGGCTCGACGCGGAGGAGCGCGGCCAGGCCGAGGCGATCGCCTACAACCTCCGCGAGATGGCCGGCCTCCGCACGCCCGTGATCGTCACGGTGACCGGAGAGGGCGGAAGCGGGGGAGCCCTCGCGATCGCGGTGGGCGACCGCGTGAACATGCTCGAGCACTCCGTCTACTCGGTGATCTCTCCCGAGGGCTGCGCCTCGATCCTCTGGCGCGACGCCGGCCGCGCCGAGGAGGCGGCCACCGCCATGAAGATCACGGCCGTGGACCTGAAGAGCCTCGGCCTCGTGGACGAGATCATCCTGGAGCCCCCGGGAGGAGCGCACGTCGCCCCCGAGCGGCTGTTCGCGAGCGTCGACAGGGTACTCAAGGAGCAGCTCGCGGAGCTCGACCGCCTGGACGGGGAGGCGCTCCTCGAGGGCCGCTACCGCAAGTTCCGGAGCATGGGACGGCTGGGCAAGGAGTTCCTGGAGTCCGACGAGGCGAGTTCGCCGGCGAGCCGGTGAAGCTTCCGGTACCCGCCGAGCGGCTCAGGCAGCAGTTTCCCTCCCTGACGGACGACGATCTCCAGGCGTACACGGAGGTCACGACGCGACTCCTGGGGCAGGCGAAGAGGGGCACGGCGCTCTCCGAGGTCATGACCACGGCCGTCCGGGCGCGCGAGAAGGAAGCGGGGGGGCAGGCGCTCGACGCCGAGGAGTCGCTCGCCCTGCGCTACCTGCGCGCCATGGAGAAGATGCAGGCCTGAGCGGTCCCTGCCCGATAATGGTCGGGTGAGGCCGAGCTCCGATTTCGTGCGACTCGCTGGCACCAAGGGAGGGCGCGCGTGACCCCGGCCGCCACGAAGCACCTCCGCCGAGGCCTCCTCGGCGTCGTCGTCCTGCTGTCGATCGCGGTTGCGCTTTCCCTGCGACGGCCCCAGCCGCTCGCCGTCCCCGCCAAGCCCGACGCCGGGGCGCCGCCCTCGGGCACGACGATGGGAGGCGTCGTGCTGCGGAAGTTCGTCGAGGGCACGGAGAAATACGTCGTGAAGGCGAAGGCGATGACCGGCCAGGACAAGGGCAAGATGCACCTCGAGGGCGTCGAGGTCAGCTTCCCGTATCTCGCCGAGGGCAAGCCGGCCACGGGCACGGTGACCGCGGACCAGTGCACCTACGATCCGGACCGGCAGCGCGCCTCGTTCCGGGGACACGTGAGGGTCACGGGCCGGGACGGCTTCTTCATGGAGTCGGAGACGCTGCAGTACGACGGCGAGGCGGGGCGGTCGCACAGCGACGACCCGGTGAAGTTCCGGCGCGGGACGCTTTCGGGAGAATCCACGGGAGCGGAGTACCGCGCGGAGAAGGAGGCGCTCGACCTCTACAAGGACGTGCGGCTTCGGGTCGAGCGCGAGGGAGTGCCGCCCACGGACATCGTGAGCGGCCAGGCCGAGATCCGCAAGCAGGAATCGGCGGTCCGCTTCACGGGCGGCGTGAAGGTCACGCGGGGAGCGGAGTCGCTCGAGTCCGACCAGCTGAACCTCGAGATGTCGGCCGACTTCGAGAAGATCGATCGCGCGGTGGCGATCGAGGACGTCGTGGCCCGGGCGGGAGCGGCGACGCTCGGAGGCGGGAAGGTCCCGGCAGGCGGGGAAGGGTCGCGCGTCCTTCGCTGCCGCAAGCTCGACACCTGGTTCCGCGAGAACGGCCAGCCGCGGGACGCCACCGCCGTCAAGAACGCGGAGCTCGAGATCCGGCCGGCCGCCGGCGGTCCGCCGGAGATCCGGCGCGTTCGCGCGCACGCGCTCACGTTCCGGTTCGACGAGGAAGGCCGGCTCACCGCGCTCGAAGGCGGGCCGGAGGGCGTCCTCACCGCCGAACCCGTCGTGGCGGCCCCGGCCGCGTCACCGGGTCACAAGCCGAAGGCGCCGGCTCCGGTGGCGCTGCGCCGCGTGAAGAGCAACGCGTTCACGGTCGGCTTCGACGCCGAGAAGGGCGAGGTCGAAAAGGCCGTCTTCACCGGCGACGTCGAGTTCTTGGAGCCCGGACGCAAGGCCTGGGCCCAGGCGGCGACACTCGACGAGGCCAAGGGCACGCTCACGATGACGGGGGCTCCGCGTCTCGTGGAAGAGGCCCGCGAGAGCGACCTGCGGGCGGACACGATCGAGATCGGAACGCAGACGCACGAGCTCGCCGCGCGCGAGAACGTCCGCCACACGGTTCCCATCCGGAGCGTCCCCGGCGGCCAGCCCGCGAGCGGGCCGTCGCTCTTCCTCGCGCGCTATCTCGACTACGACTCGGCGACGAAGACCGCGCGCTACCGCGAGAACGCGCTCCTGCGCTCGGGGAAGGACGAGCTGCGGGCGCCGCTCATCGTCGTGGAGGAGCCGACCCCCGGCCACCGTCGCCTCACCGCCACCGGGGGAATCGCCTCGCTCATGTATCCGCGTCCCGACCCGGGAGCGAAGAAGCCGCCGCTGCCGGTGGAGACCCACTCCTCCGAGGTCGTCTGGCAGGAGGAGAAGTCGGAGGCCGTCTACAAGGGCGACGTGCTCGTGAAGCAGGGGGACATGCAGAGCAAGAGCCCGCTCGCGACGGTGACCCTCGCCCCGGGCGGAGGGGTCGAGAAGGTGGTGGCGGGCGAGCCGGTGGAGGTCCAGCAGGGGGCGCGACGGGCGAGCGGCTCCCGGGGCACCTACACGCCGAAGAACGAGACGCTCGTGCTCGTGGGCGAGAAGGTCGTGCTCGAAGACCCGCAGCAGAGGACGGAAGGGCGTTTTTTGACGTTCCGATCCGGCGAAGATAGGATCCTCGTGGATGGCCGCGAAGAGACTCGGCCCGAGAGCGTCTTCAAGCGCGAGCCCCCGAAGCGTTGAGCCAACCGGCTGATCCGGCTCCCCGTGACGCCGGTGTCCTCCGCGCCGTAGCCCTCACCAAGACCTACGGAAGGCGCACGGTCGTGAGCGCCGTGGACCTCGACATCCGCGAGGGCGAGGTCGTGGGCCTCTTGGGGCCGAACGGGGCGGGAAAGACGACCACCTTCTACATGGTCGTGGGGCTGGCCCGACCCGACAGCGGCCAGGTGTTCCTGGGCGACGAGGACATTACGGCGCTTCCCATGTACCTCCGCGCCCGAGCGGGGATCGGCTACCTCCCGCAGGAGGCCAGCATCTTCCGCAAGCTCACCGCCGAGGAGAACGTCCGGGCCATCCTCGAGATGCTGGGGCTCCCGGCGGCGGAGCAGCGTCCCCGGGCGCGCGCCCTCCTCGAGGAGCTCGGGATCGGGGCGATGGCGGGGCAGGCCGCGGACACCCTCTCGGGCGGGGAGAGGCGGCGGCTCGAGATTTGCCGTGCCCTGGCCACGTCACCCTCGTTCATCCTCCTCGACGAGCCCTTTGCGGGCATCGACCCCATAGCCGTCATCGACATACAACGGATCATCTCGCACCTCAAGGGGCGAGGAATCGGCGTCCTCATCACCGACCATAACGTCCGAGAGACCTTGAAAATAACGGATCGCGCCTATATTCTCAGGGACGGGCATGTATTTCGCAGTGGGACGCCGCTCTCGCTCGCTTCCGACCCCGATGTACGGCGTGTCTACCTCGGGGAAGGCTTCCAGCTCGACGCTGCCGAGCCCTGAAGTGGCGGTCCCCTCTCCCTTCCCTCCCTTCCCAGGAGCCTGAGCCGTGGCCATGCACCAGAAGCTCGGGCTGTCGCAGCGACTGTCCCAGCGCCTCATCCTGACCCCTTCGCTCCAGCAGGCGATCAAGCTCCTGCCACTGACCACCCTCGAGCTCGCGGAGGTGCTGGAGGCGGAGGTCATGGAGAACCCGCTGCTCGAGGAGGTGCCTCTCGAGGAGACCCGCACCCTCGAGGAGGCGCAGGCCGAGGCCCAGGAAGACAAGGCGAAGCAGGAGGACCCGCTCAAGGAGATCGAGATCGAGAAGTTCTTCGAGGACTACTTCGACGAGGGGCAGGAGCGGCGCAGCCGCCCCTCCGAGGTCCCGGAGATGCCCCCGATCGAGAACACGCTCACAGAGTCGCCCGACCTCTACGACCACCTCACGTGGCAGCTCCACATGACGACGTCGGACGACATCCTGATCGAGATCGGCGAGGCCATCATCCAGAACCTCGACGAGGACGGGATGCTCAGGGCCTCGCTCGAGGAGATCGCGAACATGGGGCCGTATCCCCTCGAGGAGGTGGAGAAGGCCCTGGCTCTCGTGCAGTTGCTCGACCCCCCGGGGATCGCGGCCCGGAACCTCACCGAGTGCCTGCGGCTGCAGCTCAAGCACGTGGGCCTCGAGGGCTCGCCCGCGGACGTCATGGTCCGCGACTACATGAAGCAGCTCCAGAGCCACCAGTGGCCCGAGATCGGGCGCCAGATGGGGCTGAACCCGGAGGAGGTCAACCACTACTGGGAGGTCATCCGCCGCCTCGATCCGCGCCCCGGCAACCGCTACAGCCCCGACCGCTCCGCCTACATCCTTCCCGACGTGTACGTGTACAAGGAAGGCGACGAGTACAAGATCGTCCTGAACGACGACGGTCTGCCCAAGCTCCGCATCAGCCCCACCTACCGCCGCATGCTCGACCACAAGGAGGCGGGGAGCGAGGAGACGCGCAACTACGTCAAGGACAAGCTCAGGAGCGCGCTCTGGCTGCTGAAGAGCGTCGACCAGCGGCAGCGCACGATCTACAAGGTCGCCGAGTCGATCGTCCGCCACCAGCGCGCCTTCCTCGACCACGGGATCACGCACCTCCGGCCGCTCGTGCTGCGCGACGTGGCCAACGACATCGGGATGCACGAGTCGACCGTGTCCCGCGTCGTGGCCAACAAGTACATGCACACCCCCCGCGGAGTCTACGAGATGCGCTACTTCTTCCACAGCGGCATCACGAGCAGCGGGGGAGAGGCGGTCAGCTCGGTCACCATCAAGGACAAGATCCGCAAGATGATCGACGAGGAGGACACGGCTCATCCTCTCTCCGACTCCCGAATCGCGGAGCTTCTGGAGCAGGACGGGCTTCCCCTGGCCCGCCGCACCGTGGCCAAGTACCGCGAGGAGCTCCGCATCCCTCCTTCGAACCTTCGCAAAGCCGTCCACTGAGGGCCGCCCCGGGGGGTGGTCCGGAGGAGGTGCTTTGAAGATCGAGTTCACCGGCCGTCAGACGGAGGTCCCGGCGGAGATCCGGCGCCTCGCCGAGCGCAAGATCCACAAGCTGACGCGCGTGCTGCCCGGCATCACACGCGCCCACGTGACCGTCACGTCGGACAAGCACCGCCAGATCGCGGAGGTCAGCATCCGCTCCAAGCACCTGGACCTCACGGCCCAGGACGAGAGCTCGGACCTCGGGGCCTCGCTCTCCACCGTGATGCACAAGCTCACGCGCCAGGTCCAGCGGCACCTCGGCCGGCTGCGCGAGCGCAAGCGCGACGGGCGCGACCGGTCACGCGTGGCGGGCGCCGCCGAGAGGCGGCGGCACGCACGAACGGGGGTCGTGAAGAGCCGGCGGGCCGCGCTCCGGCCCATGACCCTCGAGGAGGCGGCGCTCGAGGTGGGAAGCCGCGGGGAGGGCGTCCTCGTCTTCCGCGACGCGGAGACGGAGCGGATGAGCGTCCTCTTCAGGCGCCGCGACGGACGTCTGGGTCTGATCGAGCCCGAAGCCTGATGGGGGCGCGGCCGCCCCGCGCGGATCCGCCCCTCCCGCAAGCGGGAGAAGCGCCGGGAGTGGCCGTGCGCGAGCTGCTCTCTTCCGACGGCGCGGCCCTCGACCTCACGCTCGCCGCGGGAGCGCACGGGCTCGACCACGAGATCCAGCTCTCCCGCGTCCAGCGTCCCGGCCTCGCCCTCACGGGCTACATCGACTACATCCGCTTCGGGCGGGTCCAGATCGTGGGGAGCAGCGAGATCGGGTACCTTCGGAAGCTCTCCGCCCGCCGGCGCACCGCCATCCTCGACAAGCTCTGCCGGTGCCGCATCTCGTGCTTCGTCGTCACCAAGGGGCTCGTCCCTCCGCCCGAGCTCCTCGCGGCGGCGGAGGCCCGCAACATTCCCCTCCTCACGACTCCGTCCGAGTCCACCGCCTTCATCAAGCTCCTCTCCGCGTTCCTCGACGAGCGGCTGGCCACCCGCCTCCACCTCCACTCCGTGCTCATGGACGTGTTCGGCCTCGGCGTCCTCATCATGGGGGAGAGCGGCATCGGGAAGTCGGAGTGCGCGCTCGACCTCATCGACCGCGGCCACCGCCTCGTCGCGGACGACGTGGTCGAGATCAAGCGCATGGCGGACGCGCTCATCGGCTCGTCCCCCGACCTCACGCGCTACCACATGGAGCTGCGCGGCCTCGGCGTCATCAACATCAAAGACCTCTACGGCGTCTCGTCCATCCGCATCTCCAAGCGCGTCGAGCTCGTGATCAACCTCGAGCGCTGGGAGGCGGGCAAGGAGTACGACCGGCTCGGCCTGCACGACGAGAAGTTCCTCATCCTCGGCGTCGAGGTACCGCTGCTGCGGATGCCCGTGGCCCCGGGGCGCAACATCGCGATCCTCGCGGAGGTGGCCGCCCGGAACCAGCTCCTGAAGGAGCGGGGCTACGACGCGGCCCGGCGCTTCGCGGAGCGGGTGGACGAGATGATGGCCGCGCGCGACGCCAAGCGCGCGCTGCCGAAGCCCTCGCTTCCCGCCCCCCGCCGAACGCGCTCCCGGATGCGGGCACGCCTCCGGACGCGGCGGGCCCGCGGCTGATGGCGGCGGCGCGCACCACCCCCCGGGTCCTCGTCATCACTGGCCTCTCTGGGTCGGGCAAGACCCACGTCTCGCGCGCCCTCGAGGACGTCGGCTGGTTCTGCGTGGACAACCTGCCCTCGGCGCTCATCCCGTCCTTCGCCGAGCTCATCCGCAGCTCGCCCGCGCTGCGGCGCTCCGCGCTGGTGGTGGACGTCCGCGAGCCGAACTTCCTGCGGCGCTTCCCCGAGATCTTCCGGCGGCTCAAGCGGCGGGGCCTCGAGGCCTCGCTCCTCTTCCTCGAGGCGGACGAGCGGGTCCTCGTCCGGCGCTTCAGCGAAACGCGCCGTCCTCATCCCCTCGCCGTCAACGAGCCGGTGATCGAAGGCATCCGCGAGGAGAAGGAGGCGCTCCGGCCCATCCGCAAGATGGCCGACTTCATCGTGGACACGACCCAGTTCACGGTCCACCAGCTCCGCGACTACATCCGCGAGCGCTACGACGTGCGCTCCGAGCCGGGGACGCTGGTGGTGGCGGTGATGTCCTTCGGCTACAAGTACGGCGTGCCCGCGGAGGCGGACCTCGTATTCGACGTGCGCTTCCTGCCCAACCCGAACTTCGTTCCCGCCCTCCGTCCCCTCACGGGCGCGCACGCGAACGTGGTGCGCTACCTCAGGCGGCAGCGCGAGACGGTGGACTTCCTGCGGCGGCTGCGGGGGTTCCTGGGCTACGTCATCCCGCGCTACGTTCGGGAAGGCAAGACCTACCTCACGATCGCGATCGGCTGCACGGGCGGGCGCCACCGCTCGGTGATGATGGCGAACGCCCTCGCCCGCTCGCTCAAGGGACGCGGACGGCTCGTTCGCGTTTACCATAGGGATCTCCGGCAGGGCGAGGTGCTGTGATCGGCATAGTGGTGGTGACGCACGGCCGGCTCGCGGAAGAGCTCGTGAGCGCGGCCCGCCAGATCGTGGGAGAGGTTCCCGCGATCGGATCGGTGTGCCTGGGCTGGGGCGACGACGTGGCCGCGGCCAGGGACGCGATCGCCCGCGGCCTCGCCGAGGCGGGAGACGAGGCCCTCGTCCTCACCGACATGTTCGGGGGCACGCCCACGAACCTGAGCCTGCCGTTCCTCTCGGAAAAGGTCGAGATCGTGACCGGCGTCAGCCTGCCCATGCTCATCAAGGCCATCTCCCAGCGGGAAGGGCCGCTCGCGGAGGTGGCCCGCGCCGTGCGGGACCAGGGCAAGGGCGCCATCTACGTGGCCAGCGAGATCCTCGAGAAGAAGCCTGCTTGACGCGTCGGGAGGTCCGCATCACGAACCGCCTGGGTCTCCACGCCCGGGCCGCGGCGCGGTTCGTCCACACCGCGAATCGGTTTCGCGCGCGGATCAGCGCCGTGCGCGACGGGCGCGTGATGGACGGAAAGTCGATCCTCGGGATCCTGCTCCTCGCCGCCTCCCAGGGCAGCACGCTCACGCTGGAGGCGGAGGGGGACGACGAGGAGGAGGCGCTCGACGCGCTCTGCCGGCTGGTGGAAGGCGGCTTCGGGGAAGAGGCGTGAGGGGAGAAGGCGGTCGATGGAGCTGAAGGGCACGGGCGTGTCTCCGGGCATCGCCATGGGGCCCGCGCTCGTGGTGGAGCGCGACGCGGCGCCGATCTTCCGGCTGTCCCTCGCCCCGGAGGCGGTGGAGGCCGAGGTGGCGCGGCTCGACGCGGCCCTCGCCCTCTCCCGCTCGCAGCTCCTCGCGATCAAGGAACGGCTCTCGCGGGAAGTGGGGACGCTCCACGCCTACATCTTCGACGCCCACCTCTTGATGCTCGAGGACCCTCTTCTCCTCGAGCGCACCCGCGGCGTCATCCGCGCGCAACGGGTGAACGCGGAATGGGCGCTGCGCGAAGTGGCGGAGCAGCTGCACTCGATCTTCGACGGGGTCAGCGACGCCTACCTGCGCGAGCGGAGCACCGACCTCGACGACGTGCTGGGGCGCATCCAGCTCAACCTCCGCGGCTCCGCCGACGCCCCGTCGCTCGCGCGGCTTCCCGGGAGCTTCGTGCTCGTGGCCGCGGACCTCCTCCCGTCCGAGGCGGCGGAGCTCGACTGGGAGAAGGTCATCGCGGTGGCGACGGATGTCGGATCCTCGACGTACCACACCGCGATCATCGCGCGCTCTCTGGGCATACCCGCCGTGGTCGGCCTCAAGGACGCGACGCGCACCGTGCGGCCGGGGGCGATGGTGGTGGTGGACGGGACGAGGGGCGCCGTGGTCGTCGAGCCCTCGGCGCCCGCCCTTGCGGGCTTCCGCACGGTCCAGGAGGAATACCGCAACGAGGAGGAGCAGCTCCAGGGGACGCGAGCCCTGCCCGCCGTCACCCTCGACGACGCCGCCGTCGTGCTGCGGGCGAACGTCGAGTTCCCGGACGAGGCGGCGACCGCGGCCGTCTACGGCGCGGAGGGGATCGGCCTCTTCCGATCGGAGTACCTGCTCGGCCGCGGATTGAAATGGCCGAGCGAAGAGCAGCAGGTGGACGTCTACCGTCGCCTGCTCGAGCGGATGCGGCCCCATCCGGTCGTCGTGCGGACCTGGGACGTGGGCCAGGAGGAGTTCGTGCCCGGCGGGCCGTCGAGCCCCAATCCCGCGCTCGGAGAGCGGGCGCTCCGGCTGATGCGCCGCGCCCCCGACGCCTTCCGCGTGCAGATTCGCGCCCTCCTGCGGGCGGGACGGCAGGGCCCGCTGCGCATCCTCTTCCCGTTCGCCGCGGGCTTCGCGGACATGCAGCTCGCCCTCGACCTCGTCGAGCAGGCGCGGGACGAGCTCCGCCGCGAGGGTGTCGACTTCCGCGAGGACGTGCCGGTGGGGCTGAACCTCGAGGTGCCGGGGGCCGCCCTCATCGCCGATCTCCTCGCCCCCGAGGTCGAGTTCTTCAGCGTGGGGACGAACGACCTCGTGCAGTACCTGCTCGCCGCCGACCGCAACGACCCGCGGGTGGCCGAGAGCTACGAGCCGCTCCATCCCGCCGTCCTCCGCACCCTCGCCCAGGTGGTGGCGGCGGCCGACGGCCAGCGCGTCCCGCTGTCGGTGTGCGGCGAGATGGCGGCGGACCCGCTCATGGCGCTCCTCCTCGTGGGCCTCGGGTTCCGGGAGCTCAGCATGACGCCGGCGGCGATCCCGCGGGTCAAGGCCGCGGTGCGCTCGGCGCGCGCGGACCGCGCGCGGGAGGTGGCGCGGCGGTGCCTGGCGCTTCGAACGGCGCGGGAGATCGGGGAACTCCTCGCGCGCGAGCTCGTCCCGAGCCTCGCGGCGGCCGACCTCGGCCGGGACTGAGCCTAGAACCGCTTCAGGTCGCGGAGTGCGGTGGCGATCGTCGAAACCTGGGGGAGGATGGCGTCCTCCAGGACCGGGTTGTAGCCGACGAACGTGTCGAGGGCGCCGATGCGCCGCACCGGCGCGTCGAGGAACTCGAAGAGCTCGGAGCCGATGCGGGCCGCTATCTCCGCCCCGTAGCCCCAGGACAGGCTGTCCTCGTGGGCCACGACGACCCGGCCCGTCTTCTTGACGCTCCGCACGATCGTCTCGAAGTCGTACGGGGAGAGCGTCCGCAAGTCGATGACCTCGGCCTCGAGGCCGTCCACCGCGACCTGCTTCGCGGCCACGAGGGAGCGCTGCACGAGCGCCCCGAAGGTCACGACGGTGACGTCCTTGCCCTCGCGTACGACCGCCGCCCGCCCGAAGGGGATCCGGTAGTCGGGCCCGGGATAGGGCGCCTTGTTGTAGGTCTGGCGGTAGAGGTGCTTGTGCTCGAGGAAGAGCACGGGGTCGTCGCAGCGGATGGCGGTGCGAAGGAGGCCGTTTGCGTCGCGCGCGTTCGAGGGCAGCACGACGCGCAGGCCCGGGATGTGAGCGAAGAGCACCTCGCCGCACTGGCTGTGGTAGACGGCGCCGCCCTGCAGGTACCCGCCGTAGGTCACCCGGATCACCACCGGGCAGCTGAAGCCGCCGTTGGAGCGCCAGCGGATGAGCGAGAGCTCGTTGCGGATCTGCATGAACGCCGGCCAGATATAGTCGATGAACTGGACCTCGACCACCGGCTTGAGCCCGCGCGTGGCCATCCCGATCGCGCGCCCCACGATGTTCGCCTCCGCCAGCGGCGTGTTGAACACGCGCGCGGAGCCGAACTTGCGCTGCAGGTTGTGGGTGACCTTGAAGACGCCGCCCTTGCCCTTGATCTTGTCGAGGTTCTCCTCGCGGCTGCAGTCGGCCACGTCCTCGCCGAACACGACCACCCGCGCGTCGCGCCTCATCTCGTCCTGCAGGCAGGCGTTCAGGAGGTCCACCATCGTCTTCGGCTCGCCGAGGGGGGCGGGCTCGCTCGCGAACTTGTCGGACGTGGGATCAACGGCCTCGGAGTAGACGTGGCAGGGCGCGGTCGCGGGGTCGGGAACGGGAGCAGCGAGAGCGGCGTCGGTGGCGGCGATGACCTCGCGGTCCACCTCCTCGCGGATCTTCGCGAGGTCGTCGGCGGTGGCCACGCGGTCGGCGATCAGGACCTCGGGGAACGAGACGAGCGGGTCCCGCCGGGCGTCGGCCTCGCGCTCCGTGGGCGGGCGGTAGAGCGTCTCGTCGTCGGAGAGCGAGTGCGAGTACGGGCGGATCACGTGCGCGTGGACGAGAGCCGGCCCCTGCCGCGCGCGGCACCAGGCCACGGCCTCGCGGAGAACGGCCAGCGAGGCGAGGGGATCGCAGCCGTCCACCTCGCGGACGAGGAGGTGCGGGAAGGACCGGACGAGCTTGGAGATGCTCCCACCCGCGGTCTGGACCTCGACCGGGACCGAGATCGCGTAGCCGTTGTCCTCGACGAGGTAGACGATGGGCAGCCGCCGGTTGCAGGCGGTGTTCAGGCTCTCCCAGAACTCCCCTTCGGACGTGGCGCCGTCGCCGGTCGAGCAGTAGACGACCTCGTCGCCCTGGAAGTCGGGAGGCGGGGCGCTCGGGACGTTGCCGGCGCCGAGGTAGACCCCGGCCTCCGCGGCGCCCACCGCCTGGAGGAACTGCGTGCCGGTGGGCGACGAGCGCGTCACCACGTGCAGGCGAGGCGAGCTCCAGTGAGACGGCATCTGCCGTCCCCCGGAGCTCGGATCGTCCTTCGAGCCGACCGCTCCGAGGAGCATGTCGAGCGCCGTGAAGCCGAGCTGGAGAACGAGGGCGCGGTCGCGGTAATAGGCGTAGAACCAGTCTCGCCCCGCCTCGAAGGCCATCCCGGCCGCCACGAGCACCGCCTCGTGGCCGGCCCCGCTGATCTGGAAGAAGATCCGGTTCTGCCGCTTGAGCTGGATCTCCTTGTCGTCGATCCGCCGGGAGAGGTACATCGTCCGGTAGATACCGAGGAGCGTCTTGCGGTCGAGGACGCTCTGCTTCAGGAGGGATTGGGTGGCCAAGGTGCCTCTGCCCGGCATTCTACTTCACGACCCTCGGCGTGAACTAGACTGGCGCCATGGCAACCCTGGCCGTCCTCTTCGTTCTTCTGCAGGCCGCCGCGGGCGCCCGCTCCTATGCCGTCGACGCGGCGGCGAGCCGCGTCGCGATCAAGGTCGGGAAGGCGGGGCTCTTCAAGATGGCCGGCCACGAGCACACCGTGGTCGCCGATGGGCTGTCGGGAGACGTGGTCGTGGACGAGGCGAGCGTCGGGCGGTCTTCCGTGCGCGTCGTCTTCGCCGCGAGCGCCCTGCGGGTTGCGGACAGCGAAGGGGCCGACGACATACCCAAGGTCCAGGCGACCATGGAGAGCCCGAAGGTCCTGGACGTCGCGCGGTTCCCCGAGGTGCGGTTCGCCTCGACGTCGGTCTCGGAGCGGAAGCACGAGGGGGATCAGTGGGAGCTGCTGGTCGCGGGCGACCTCGACCTGCACGGGGTCAGGCGCTCGTTGACCCTGCCCTTGCGAGTGACGCTCCATCCGGAGTCGCTTACCGCCGAGGGGAGCGTGCGGCTCGCCCAGAGAGACTTCGGCATCGAGCCGATCTCGGTCGGCGGCGTCGTCAAGGTGAAAGACGAGCTCGAGATCACGGTGGCGATCGTGGCGCGACCGGCCGCTCCCTGAGTGCGAGTGTTAGAACCGGGCCGGAAGCGCCTAGCCCGCCAGCAGCTCGTACAGGAATCGTGGACCGAGAGCCGTCCGCGCCGGCACGAAATCGCCCGCGATCCCCACGAGCTGGTCCGCGAGGTCGGGGCGCTGGCGGAGGCGCCGGGCGACGACATTGCTGAGCGACGGCCACGACACGACCCGCTGCAGGAGCCGGTTGAGCAGGAACTTGTGGCGCGTCGCTTCGTGCCGCCTCGTGTCGTAAAGGCGCAGGTCGTCGAGCCGGTCTCGACGGAGAGAGGCGTCGGCGACCTCGGCCGCGATCTCCGCGGACCGGAGAGCGAGCGTGATGCCCTCACCGGTGAAGGGATCGTAGAAGCCCGCGGCATCGCCAACCACGAGCGCGCCGGGAGCAGAGACGCCTCGCGCCTCGAGCGCGAGGGGGCCGATCGACCGCGCCGGGCCGAGGAGCCGCGCGCGACAGAGGCGGGATTGGATCCGAGGCCAGCGAGCGTCGAGCTGCCGGTGATAGAACCCCTCCAGGTCGCCGCCGGCCGCGGCCATGTCGCGCTCGTCGAGCACGAACGTCACATTCGCGGCGGACGGGGAAAGGGGAGCGATGCCGCAGTAGCCGCCGGCGCCCCCGTGCATCTCGCCGTGATCGGAGAGACCTTCCACGTCCTCCCAATACCCGCGGACGGCGAACTTCCGAAGGGTCGGGTGCTCGCGCAGGAGGCCGAGCCGTCGCGCGACGCGGCTGCGTCTCCCCTCCGCGCCGACGACGAGGCGGGCCCGGAGCCGCACCGCCTCGCCTCCGCTCTCCGCGACGACGCCGTGGACCGCGCCGCCGTCGAACGCGAGGTCCGTCACCCGCCAGCCCTCCCGGACTTCGACGCCCGCGTCGCGCGCACCGTCGAGCAGTGCCTGGTCGAGCGCGCAGCGTCGGACGGCGAAGCCGGGCTCGCGTCGCGGACCGTAGTCGCCGGAGAAGGAGGTCCCGTCGGGGGCGGTCAGGGTCATCCCGCGAAGGGGCTGGGGACGGAGCGCACGCACGCGCCGGGCCGCTCCCATCGCCTCCAGGAGCCGCCAGGCCTCCGGCGAGACGCCTTCGCCGCAGATCTTGTCCCGCGGGAAGCGCGCGGCGTCGAGGAGCAGGACGTCGTGGCCGGCCTGGCGCAGGAACGCGGCGATGGCGGTCCCCGCGGGCCCGCCTCCCGCCACGATCACGTCCCGCGCCTCGGGCTTCAGCGCGGTCCTCCGTTCCGCCGCGCCACCGCGATCAAGCGGTAGGGAAACGACCGGCGGATGCGCACGTCGCCGAGGCCGGCCCGCTCGAACGCTTGCCGCAGCTCGGGGGGACGGAAGGCGCGGCGGATCGAGAGGAGCCCGTCGTCGACACTCACCTGGCTCTCGAACGCGAAGGGGAAGACCGCACGGCCGAACAGCCAGGCCACCCGCGCACGGTGGAGGTCGTTCACGACGAGCGCGCCCCGGGTGAGCGCGAAGAGGCCGCGCAGCACCTCCGGGGCCTCGTGCTCGTCGAAGTGGTGGAGGAAGAGCGAGGCGGTCACCACGTCGAAGCTCAGGGGAGGGAAGGGGAGTGCGTGCACGTCGCCGACCACGGTGCGGACGACGCGAGGCGCTTGCCGGACGTGCAGCCACTTGAGGTCGAGGCCGACCACCAGCCGAGGCCGCGGCTCGCGCGTCGCGAGCCAGGCGGGGAGGTCGGCGGAGCCGCAGCCGACGTCGAGCAGCCTGGCGCCCGCGTGAAGGAACGGCCGGCACGCCGCCGCGATCGCACGCCTGCCGCCGAGCCAGCGGTTGACGCGCCGGAGGTCGCGCAGGCTCTTGATCGCCTCCTCGTCCGGGACGCCTTCGTCGAGGCTCTCCGGGTCGGTGGCGCGCTGGCTGAGGTCCGGCATCACAGGAACTCGAGGAGGAGCAGCTCCGCGCCGAAGCCGGGCCCGAAGGCGCCCAGGAGTCCTTTCTCGCCGCGGGCCGGACGATCGCAGCGCACGAGCTCGTCGAGGACGAAGAGCACGGTCACCGAGCTCATGTTGCCGTGCTCGCTCAGGACGGCTTCGGTCGCGGCCAGATCGCAGGGGCGAAGCCCCAGCCGCTCGCTCATGACCTCGATCACGCGCCGGCCGCCGGGGTGGAGGACCCACCGCGCGATGTCCTCGCGACGCAGGCCGCGGGGCTCGAGGAAGGCATCGACCGCCGGCACCACCTGGCGGCGGATGAAGGGGGCGAGGCCCTTGTCGAGCACGATCTGGAGGCCCGCGTTGCGGAGCTCGAAGCCCATGAGGTGCGTCGTGCCGGGAAAGAAGACGCTCTCGGAGTCGATGAGCCGGGCCAGGGCTTCGCCGCGGGCTCGGGGGTGCTGCGCGCCCACGAGCACGGCCGCCGCCCCTCCGTCTCCGAAGATCGCGGTCGAGACGACGTTCGTGGCCGAGCGGTCCCACCGCTGGAAGGTCAGCGTCGACAGCTCCACGGCGAGGACGAGGGCGGCGCGGTCGGGATGCGCGCGCAGGTGGTCGGCGGCGCGCGCCAGTCCCACGACGCCTCCCGCGCAGCCACTCTCGGTGATCGGCAGGCGGGCGAGCCGCGGACCCATCTGGAGAGCGTCGGCGACGAGGGCGTCGAGCGCCGGGATCATGAAGCCGGTGCAGGAGACGCTGACGACGAGGTCCACGTCGCCGGGGGCGAGCCCCGCCTTGTCGAGGACGCGGCGGGCGAGGCCGACGCCGATCTCCCGCGCGTGCTCGCGGTAGCGTCCGTTCTGGGTCTCGAAGTCCCGGGGGTGGAAGACCTCCTCGATGGGGACGACGCTCGCCCGCGTCTTCACCCCGGCCGAGGCGTAGACGGACAGCAGCCGGGCGGCGGCGGGATCCCCGTCCAGCCATTCCCGGACCCAGCCCGTGACCTCCTCTTGCTCGTAGCGGAACGGAGGGAGGTAGCGTTCCAACGCGAGCAGCGTAGGCATGGTGATTTCGATCTGTCGCGCGAAGGGTGGTGAGGAGAGTCTAGAACGGGACGTCGTCGTCCGAAGCCTGGAAATCGTCTCCGGCAGGCCCTTCCGCGGGCGGCCCGCCCGAGCGGGGCTCGCCGCGCGGACCGCCTTCTCCGCGGCCGCCGAGGAGGACGAGGCGCGAGCCGGGACCGCTGACCCGGATCTTCGTCATGTATTTCTTGTTGCCGTCCTTGTCCGTCCACTCGTCGTAGCGGATGCTGCCCTCGAGGTAGACCTGCTTTCCCTTCGAGCAGTAGTCGCGCACCACCTGGGCGGTCTTGCCGAAGACTTCCACCCGGTGCCACTCCGTGCGCTCCTGCTTCTGCCCGCTCTTGTCCGTCCACGCCTCGTTCGTGGCGAGGGAGAAGTTGGCGATCGGCTCGCCGGACTGCGTGTAGCGGATCTCGGGGTCCTTGCCGAGGTTCCCGATGAGAATGACGCGGTTGACGCTGGCCATGATGTCCTCGATCGAAAGTGCGGGCGCCGCGGGGGCGGTCCGCTCAGGGGTTGAGCCGCTCCCGGGCGATCCGCGCCGCCGGCGAGTTCGGGAAGCGATCGATCACGAACCGGTACTCCACGAGGGCCTGGCTCCGCCGACCCAGCCGCTCGAGCGCCATTCCCTTCTTGACGCGGGCGTCGGGGAGCTTGTCGCTCGACGGATAGTCCCGGAAGAGCGTGTTCCAGGCCTCGATGGCCTCGTTGTACTGCTTCTTGCCGTAGAGGCACTCGCCGATCCAGTACTGCGCGTTGTCGGTGAAGTCCGTGCCCGGGTAGTTCTTGATGTACTCGGTGAAGCCCTGGATGGCGAGGTCGAAGTTGCCGCGCGCGAAGTCGGCGTAGGCCTGGCTGTAGAGCTCGCGCGGGGCGGGAGCGGCCGCCGCGGCGGCCGGACCGGGGCTCGCGGGCGCCGCCGGCGACGGCGCGGGTGACGCGCCGACAGGTGGGACGGCCGTAGCC
>JBKPBQ010000552.1:0-8391 GCA_046726955.1 Acidobacteriota bacterium | reverse complement strand
ACCTTGATCTTCTTCAGGAAGACGTTGGGGTCCTCGATGGGCATGGTGAGGCCGACCCGGTTGTTCACAGTGACGGTGAGCACCGGCGTTTCCTTGAAGCACTTCACGCACGTGTCCGCCTGCAGGTACACGATCACGTCGCGCTTGGGGTTCTTGAAGGACATGAGCGCTTCCTTCTTCGTCCAGGTGCGCTCGACGCTCGGGTTCTCGGGGTGCGATTCCGGGTTGTGCCAGCCCTGCTTGTAGACCGGGAAGATGTTCTCGGTCTGGGGCAGGAACTCCATCCGCGCGACCTTGTAGGCGCGCAGTCCGAAGTCCTCGCCCTTGAGGGCGATCCGCTCCCCGCGACCCGCCGCGGGATAGAGGCCCATCACGACGTCCACTTCGCCGACGTACGGATAGACGGGAATGAAGACGGTGCGCGAGTAGCTGTAGGTCTTGCCCGGCTCCCAGGTCTCGGGGGCCGGAGCGGGAACGTGGTCGTCCGTGAAGAGCACGACCTTGTGCGAGTCGAGGAAGTGGAGGAGGGCTCGATAGCCGGGCGGGATCTTCTTCGCGCCCGCCTCGACGGTCCACGTGCAGGTCACCTCGATGGCGCTGCCCAGCGGCGCCCGCGTCCGGTTGACCTGGAAGGACGGCACGATCGGATTGACGTCGGCCGCCTTGTGCCGGTTGCACGCGGGAAGCAGGGTCAGCCCCGCCAGTGCGAGGACCGCCGCCCCGCCTGCACTTCGAAACCTCATCTCGCTCTCCTCATCCTGACCTGTAGGAACCGATTCTCAGGCCCAAACCCGACAGTCTAGCGGCCGCTTCTCGGAGTGTCAACGAAACGGCCCCGCGATTGACCAACCGCGCGACCGGATACTACACTCTCGCGCGCAAAGCGCGACAACGAGCACCGGAGCCGCGGCGGGAGGGTCGATGTCCATGGAAGCGCTGGGAATGGTCGAGACGAAGGGTCTCGTGGGCTCGATCGAGGCGGCGGACGCCATGGTCAAGGCCGCCAACGTCGTACTCGTGGGCAAGGAGTACATCGGGGCCGGATACGTGACGGTGATGGTGCGCGGCGACGTGGGCGCGGTGAAGGCGGCCACGGACGCCGGAGCCGCGGCCGCCCGGCGCGTGGGCGAGCTCGTCTCCGTCCACGTGATCCCGCGTCCGCACCAGGAAGTCGAGAAGATCCTCCCCGCCAGCCCCAACTCCGCCAACGCTCCCGCGCCGAAGAAGGGCTAGCGCGCCGGGACGTCCTCCATGGCCTCGCTCGACGCCGACCTCAGGTCGATCCAGGAAGCGCGGGCGCTCGCCGCGCGGGCGAGGGAGGCCCAGAAGACGCTCGCCGGCTTCTCCCAGGAGCAGGTGGACAAGGTCGTGGACGCGATGGCCGCGGCCGCTCGCTCCGAGGCGGAGCGGCTGGCCCGCCTCGCCCACGAGGAGACGGGCTTCGGCAACGTCCCCGACAAGACGCGCAAGAACCTCTTCTCCGCGGTGGACGTCCACGCCTACATCCGGCCATTGAAGACGGTGGGCGTCCTCCGCGAGGACACCGCGGCTCGCGTGGTGGAGATCGCGGAGCCCATGGGCGTCGTGGCCGCGGTCATTCCCTCCACCAACCCCACGTCCACCGCCATCTACAAGGCGCTCGTCTCCGTCAAGGCGCGGAACGCGATCGTCATGAGCCCGCACCCCTCCGCGCGCCGCTGCATCCTCGAGGCCGCGCAGGTCATGCACAAGGCGGCGGTGGCCGCGGGCCTTCCCCCGGACGCGCTCTCCTGCCTCACCGAGGTCAGCCTCGAGGGGACGCAGGAGCTCATGCGCAGCCGCGACACCGGAGTCATCCTCGCCACCGGCGGGATCGGCCTCGTGCGCGCCGCCTACTCCTCGGGCCGGCCCGCCTACGGCGTGGGGCCCGGCAACGTGCCCGTCTACATCCACTCCTCGGCGGACGTGAAGAAGGCGGTGCGGGACGTGATCGCGGGCAAGACGTTCGACTACGGGACGCTCTGCTCGTCGGAGCAGTCGATCGTCTGCGACGAGGCGATCCGCGACCAGGTGATCACGGAGGTCAAGGCGAACGGCGGCTACTTCCTGAGCGACGCCGAGGCGGCGACGGTGGCGCGCGTGGTCGTCACACCGCAGCGGCTCGCCAATCCCGAGATCGTGGGCAAGCCCGCCCCCTACATCGCGGAGAAGGCGGGCGTGAAGGTACCGCCGGAGACGCGCGCGCTCGTGGCCCCGCTCGCGGGAGTGGGCCGCGACTTCCCGCTCTCGATCGAGAAGCTGTCGCCCGTCCTCGCCTTCTACGTCGTCAAGGACTGGCGCGAGGGTACCGAGCGCTGCCTGCAGCTCCTGCGCTTCGGCGGCACGGGCCACACCATGGGGATCCACAGCCGCGACGACGCCGTCATCCGGGAGATCGCGCTCCGGGAGCCCGTCTACCGCGTCATCGCCAACACGCAGACCTCGATGGGGGCGACGGGCTACACGACGGGCCTCGCGCCGTCGATGAGCCTGGGCTGCGGCGCGTACGCGGGCAACATCACGTCCGACAACATCACTCCCCTGCACCTGATCAACATCAAGCGGCTCGCCTACGAGAGGCCGCGCAGCGCGGCCGCGGAGGCTCCCCGCGAGGGTGACTTGCGCGCCAGGGTCGCGGCGTTCGTGGACAGCCGCGTAGCCGCGCCGACACCCGCGTCGAGTCCGGCATCATCCCCGCCGTCGGCCTCCCCGGCTGCGCCCGCGGGCACGGAGCCGCCGCTCGACTTCGTGTGCGAGGACGACGTGCGGCGCGCGCTGCGCGAGCACCGCGTGCTGCGGGTCGCGAAGAAAGCGGTGGTGACACCCTCCGCCCGCGACGCGGCGGCCGGCTCGAACGTTCTCGATTTCACCGAAGATCGCGCCTGAAGTCGTGCTACGATCGATTGCCTGGTCGACCCCGGGGGGTTTTTTTGGGGATTAGGGGCCGTTCGTGGTGTGTGATCGCCGTCACAGGACTTCTTGGAGCTGCTTGCGCACACGGCGGTAAGGTCGCCGTCTCTCCCGCTCCCTCTCCTTCCCCGCCCGCCCGCGTCGCCGAAGATCCCGCCGCCCGCTTGATCGCGGAGGCCGACGCGCATCTCGCCGCGGGGATGGCGAGCGTGAAGGACGGCCATCTGGAGCGCGCGCGCGAGGAGTTCGATCGCGCGGTCGACCTCTACATCGGCGCTCCCGGCGGTGCGTCGAGCGACCCGCGCCTGCTCGAGGCCTACCGGCGCACCGTCGAGGCAATCCACCTCAAGGAGATGGAGACGCTCGCGCAGGGCGACGGCTTCACCGAGGTCGCGGCCGAGCCGGCCGCGCGCGACGAGATCGCCGATCTGCCCGTCGACGAGCAGAATGCGAGCGAAGAGACGGTCTCGCGCACGGTCGAGGCCGTGCAGGAGGAGACGCTCGACTTCCCCGTCGAGCTGAACGACGCCGTCCTCACCTGCGTCGACCTCTACCAGGGCCGGCTGCGCGACTGGTTCGAAGCCGCGCTGAACCGCGGGCAGCACTACCTGCCGTACATGCGCGAGATCTTCGCCTCCGAAGGGCTGCCGCGCGACCTCGCCTACCTCGCGATGGTGGAGAGCGCCTTCAAGCCCAACGCGTACTCGCGCGCGAAGGCCAAGGGCGTGTGGCAGTTCGTCTCCGCGACGGGCAAGCGCTACGGCCTGCACCAGGACTGGTGGGTGGACGAGCGCTCCGACACGGAGAAGGCGACGCGCGCCGCCGCCAGCTACCTGAAGGAGCTCTACGCCATGTTCGGCGACTGGAACCTGGCGATGGCGGCCTACAACGCGGGCGAGGGCAAGATCCAGCGCGGCATCGTCCGCTACAAGACCTCGGACTACTGGAAGCTGCGCAAGACGAAGGCGCTCCGCCGCGAGACGCGGAACTACGTCCCGCTCATCCACGCTGCGATCGTGGTGGCCAAGGCCCCCGACAAGTACGGGTTCATGGTGGAGGCGCCGGAGAAGGTGGCCTTCGAGAACGTGCCCGTCGAGGGGGCGATCGACCTCCGGGTGATCGCGGAGTGCGTGGACACGCCGGTCGAGGACATCCAGACGCTCAACCCGGTGCTGCGGCGGCTCGCCACTCCGGCGAGCCGGACGTTCGACCTCCGCGTGCCGCACGGCAAGGGCGGCGCTCTCCTCGACTGCATCGCTTCGCTTCCGCCGGAGAAGCGCGTGCGCTTCCGCACGTACGTCGTGGGCCGCGGGCAGACGCTGGCCACGATCGCGCGGGCGAACGGCGTCAATGCCAAGGACATCGCGGACGCCAACAACCTGTCCCCCACCCGGCGCCTCAAGCCCGGCACCGAGCTCATCATCCCGATCCCGGCCACGGCGGCCGCTCCGGCGCGCCGAGCCTCGAAGGAGACCGCACCGGAGCCCTCTCGCTCGGCCTCGGCCCAGCCGGCGGCATCGTCCCTCGCCACGGACGCCCGGGGGCGCGTGCGATACCGCATCAAGCGCGGAGACACGCTCGCCGGCATCGCCGCCGAGTACGGAGTGAGCGTCGGCGACCTCCGGAGCTGGAACAACCTCCGCGGGTCCATGATCGCGGCGGGATCCACGCTCACGATCTACACCACGGAGACCGCCAAGAACTGAACCGCGAGACGGCGCGCCGTCCGGGCGCGCCGGTCCTCCCATGGTCCTCGACGCCGCGCTGGTCGCGCCGCTCGTACTGCTCTCGGCGTTCCTGAACGCGCTCTGGAACGCCCTCGTGAAGTGGCGCCCGCGAGCGGAGGTCGGCGACAAGACCCTCGCGATGCTCGGCTGGGTGATGGGCTTCGGAGGACTCGCAGCCGCGGCCTTCCTCCCGTTCGTGCCCTTTCCGCCGCCGCGCGTGTGGAGCTACCTCATCGCCAGCGGCATCGTGCAGACCGGCTATGCCGTCCTGCTCGCCGCTTCGTATCGGCAGGGCGACCTGTCCCAGGTCTACCCCGTCGTTCGGGGCTTCTCGGCCCTCCTCGTCGCGCTCTTCTCCTGGCTCTTCGCCGGAGAGGAGATGAGCCTGCGAGAATGGGCCGGGGTCGCGATCGCCGCCTGGGGCATCGCCTCGCTCTCGCTGGGACCACGCGCGAGATCCGCCGGGCTCGTCGCCTATCCGCTGCTCACGGGGACGTTCATCGCGGGATACACCTTCGTCGACGGGAGGGGGGCGCGGACCATGGGGGACGCGCTCGCGTACTTCCTCTGGATGTGCGTCTGCTCGGGGCCCGGGATCCTCGTCTGGGGGTTCGCGGCCCGGGGGCGTGCTTTCGCGTCGGATCTCCGCGCCGTGGCCCGAGAGGGCCTGCCCGCCACCGCGATCGCGATGGCGAGCTACGGCATCGCGGTGTGGGCGCTCTCCCTCGAGCACATGGGCCGGGTCGCGGTCCTGCGCGAAACGTCCGTGGTCTTCGCGGCCATCCTGGGATCGCTCTTCCTGAAGGAGCCCTTCGGCCGGCGACGCGTCCTGTCCGCGGTCCTCGTCGGCCTCGGTCTCGTGCTCACGCGCGGGGGCTGAGGCCGGACCTCCTCCGGCGGGTCTCCCGTGTATCGTCGGTCGCGCGGTCCTCTCCCACCGCGACTGGTCCGCGTGACTCGCGCGGGGGGGAGGATTGCCGTGCTCGCCACATCGCTGACCGCCGCCGTCCTCGGCGTCGAGGCCCACCTCGTCCGCGTTGAGGCGGACGCCGCCTCGGGCTTTCCGAAGTTCACGATGGTCGGCCTGCCCGACTCCGCGGTGAAGGAGAGCGAGGGCCGGATCCGGTCGGCCCTCCGCAACTGCGGGTACGAGTTCCGCTGGGACCGGCGGATCACGGTGAACCTCGCCCCCGCCAGCCTGCGGAAGGTGGGCTCGTCCTACGACCTCGCCACCGCGGTCGGGCTCCTCGCCGCCGACGGGTCGCTCCCCGGCCTGCATCTGTCCGGGCGACTCCTGGTGGGAGAGCTGGCGCTCGACGGGTCCGTGCGGCCGGTGGCGGGCGTCCTCCCGATGATGCTGGAGGCCCGCCGCCGTGGCCTCCCGGTCGCCATTGTTCCTGCGCCGAACCTCGGCGAGGCGTCGGTGGTCTCCGGGCTGGCTGTCCACCCGGTCCGCTCGCTGCCCGAGGCGGTCGACCTGTTGTCGGCCGACGCTCTTCCCGAGCCTCCGACGCCCGCGTGTCCCCCTGCTTCCCCCATGGCGGGGCTCGACCTCGCCGACGTCCGGGGACAGCTCCTGGCGCGGCGCGCCATCGAGATCGCCGCCGCCGGCGGCCACAACCTGCTGCTCGTCGGGCCTCCCGGGGCGGGAAAGACGATGCTCGCCAGGCGGCTCCCCGGGATCCTTCCGCCGCTCCTTCCCGAAGAAGCCGTCGAGACGACGGCGATCCACTCGGCCGCGGGCCTGCCCTTCGAGTCGCTGCTCACGACCCGCCCCTTCCGAAGTCCCCACCACACGGCGAGCGACGCGGCGCTCGTGGGCGGCGGGCCCGTGCCACGGCCGGGCGAAGTCTCGCTCGCCCACAACGGCGTCCTCTTCCTCGACGAGATGCCGGAGTTCCGCCGGCACGTCCTCGAGGCGCTCCGCCAGCCCCTCGAGGACGGAACGGTCATCGTCTCGCGCGCGCGGGGGTCGTCGCGGCTTCCCGCTCGCTTCCAGCTCGTGGGGGCCATGAATCCCTGCCCCTGCGCCCGGCTTCCCTGCGAGTGCGGGCCGCGGGAAGCCCGGATCTATCGGCGGCGCCTCTCCGGCCCGCTGCTGGATCGCATCGACATCCACGTCGAGGTCCCGAGTCTCGGCTTCGACGACATGAGCGGCCCCGCAGGCGAGGCCTCCAGCCGGGTTCGCGAGCGCGTCGAGCAGGCCCGTGCGCGCCAGCTCTCTCGTCTGGAGAGCACGGGCGCCCGCACGAACTCCGACCTCGGATCGCGCGGCCTCCGAATCGTGGCCCGGCCGGACCCGCGCGGCGAAGCCCTGCTGCGGGTTGCCGTCGACAGGCTGCAGCTGAGCCTGCGTGGCCTCGACAGGGTGCTCAGGATGGCCCGAACAATCGCCGATCTCGATTGTTCTGAGTCAGTTACGGCCCAGCATATCGCCGAGGCGATCCAGTTTCGGCGTTGCGCCGGCGATACGAACTGACCACAAATCTTCCAAGATGTTGGAGTTGTCCTTGACGGCCGTATGACACGGATGCTAGGATCCGAAAGTTTTTGTTTGGGACGGTCGGAGGGAGGCCTGTTTTGTGTCTCCCGGGGCCGTATGCCCCGGCAACGACTTGGTCCTTGAGGTCGGAGAGGTAGCTGATGCCCAACGAGTTCTACACCCTCATCGTCGTGCCCCACGCGAAAGCCCGGTTCCGAAAGTTCCAGGTGTCGGTGCGGCTCACGAAGTGGGTGCTGGGAACCGCGGTTGGCCTCGGTCTGGGGCTCGTTGCCCTCCTCGCCCATTACGGCTGGATCTCCGTGCAGGTCGTCGAGCTCAAGCGCCTCCGGACAGAGAACCGGGCTCTGGCCACGAAGGCGCAGGCCTACGAGCAGAATGCCGCCAAGCTCCAGGCCAAGGTGCTCGCCCTCCAGAACACGGTGACCAAGCTGGGAATGATGGCGGGGCTCGAGAAGAGCTTACCCGACCCGCAGCTGGGGGGCGTGGGCGGGATCTCCGGCATGGAGACGACGGCTCCTTCGATCGACGTCGCCCAGTCGATGAAGACCCTCGATCAGACTGTCAGCCACCTCACCGAGAAGTCCACCAAGCTCGAGGAGGTGTTCGAGGACCAGAAGGTCCTGCTCGCCTCCACTCCCTCCGTCTGGCCCGTCCGCGGCTACCTCTCCGCGGGCTTCGGCAACCGCATCGACCCCTTCACGGGCCTCCGCGACTTCCACCCCGGGATCGACATCTCGACTCCCATCGGGACGAAGGTCCACGCTCCGGCGGACGGGGTGGTCGTCTTTTGCGGCGTGAAGGGCGGCTACGGCAACGCCCTCGTGATCGACCACGGCTACGGGATCGTGACGCGGTACGCGCACCTCGACGCGTACAACGTCAAGCCCGGCCAGCGGATCCGTCGCGGCGACGTCATCGCCTTCGTCGGCAACACCGGCCGGTCCACGGCTCCCCACCTCCACTACGAGGTCTGGGTCAACGACAAGACCCTGAACCCGATCCAGTACATCCTCGACGAGTACCGGAGCTTCGGCTAGAAACGACTCCGCGGCTCGTTACCTTCTTCCAGCAAGGACTTGGCGTCCCCCGCCCGGGCGAAGCACGCTCGCGGCAGACCGCTCCTTGGCAAAGTCCTCACGTGGCTGCTATCCTGTTTGAATCAAATGCAGGGGACCACGCACCCCGAGGGAAGAGCTGAGGCACTGACCGGGGGCGCGCGGACATGATCAACAC
>JBKPBQ010000551.1:0-6181 GCA_046726955.1 Acidobacteriota bacterium | reverse complement strand
CCCGTGGCCAGGCCCCGGTCGACGGTGGTCACGTGGCTCACGACCGCGTCCGAGCGGAGAACGAGCCGGCCCGTCGCGGCCGCGGCCGCGATCGTGTAGGCGGGGCGGGTGAAGTAGGACTGCGAGAAGCAGCCGCGCTGGCAGGCGTCGCAGTAGTGGCAGGGAATACGCCCGTCGAGGGGGGCGGTGAGGTTCGCGACCCGGTCGATCACGAGCTTGCGGTGGAAGCGGGCCTCGATCACCTTCTGCGCGATCACCTCGCCGCAGGACATCTTCATCGGGGGCAGGAAGCGCCCGTCCGGGAACTGCGGGAAGCCGTCTCGGCTCCCGCTCACGCCGATGAAGGACTCGACCTTGTCGTAGTAGGGGGCGATCTCCGCGTAGTCGAACGGCCAGTCCTGGCCGTAGCCGTCGCGACTCGCGGCCTTGAGCTCGTAGTCGCTGAAGCGGTAGCTCTCCCGGGCCCAGCAATACGTCTTGCCCCCCACCTGTCGGCCGCGGATCCAGGCGAAGGGCTTCCCTTCGGGCGTCGTGTAGGGGTTCTCGTTGTCGTTCACGAAGAAGTGGCTGCTGTACTCGTCGCACGCGTAGCACAGGCTCTGCACGGGCTGGTCGCGGAGGAGCTTCTTGTGGTCGCCCCGGCCGCGGAAGGGGACCTCGTAGCTCTTGACGTGCTCGGTAAAGTCGCGCTCGGGAACGCGGTGGGGGCCGGCCTCGAGCATCAGCACGCGCAGGCCGGCTTCCGTGAGCACCTTCGCCGCCCAGCCCCCGCTCGCGCCCGAGCCAACGACGATCACGTCGGATGGGGTCTCGCCCATCATCGCGACCGAGGCGGCTCGACGGGTCGCGACGGCGGTTCCTCGGCCACGAGGTAGGGCCGACCGGACCGAAGGAACATCCGACCCTGCTCCTCGGCGTTCAGCGGGCGGGCCCCCCTCCGGCCGAACACGGCCAGCTGGTTCCCCGTCTCGTCCACCGCGCGATCCCGATCGACACCGCGCGAGAGAGCGAGGGCGGGACCTTCCGTACGGTACGTGGCCACGAGCAGCGGGGTGGGCGTCGGGCTGAAGCCGTACGCGCCCGGCGTGTCGTTGGCGGAGATGATCTGGACCACCCGCAGCCCGTTCGCGCCGTCCGCGACGTACGCGAAGGCGCTCCCGTTCGTCATCCCCACCTTCACGTCGTTCGCGTCGTTCAGCTCGCCTCCGGCATTCCAGGTGCGGTCGAGCCGCGGGCTCTCCGGCTTCTCGACGTCCACGAGGGCGAGGCCGTCCCGGCCCGCGGCGACATAGGCCCAGGTCCGTGCGACATAGATCCCGCGCGCGTCCTTGAGGGGCACGCGGGCACCCTCCACGAGCCGGGGTGCCGTGGGATTCGTCACGTCGACGACCGCGAGGCCGTCGCGGTCGATCACGAACGCGTAGCGGAACTGGACGGCCACCGCTCTCGGGCCGTTGAACGGAAGGCGCGCGGCCACCTGCGGGCGGACGGGGTCGGCGAGTGAGACGACGACGAGCTCCTTCGGCGTCGTGACGTAGCCGAACGTCCCCGCGATGGCCATGGATGTGGCTCCCGCGAGGGCTCCTCCTCCGTCGGAGGCGGCCGCGCGGCGGACGAAGTTGTTGCGGGGATCGCCGTCGAGGAGCGTGTGGAGCGGGCCCACGACGACGAGGCCCTCCTGGCGGTCCGTCACGTAGGCGTAGTCGTAGAGCGAGTGGACGGGGCCTTCCTGGTTCGCGGGGTCGACGGCGCGGGCGGGGTCGATGGTCATCGTCGAGGGTAGGGCGACGGACGTCGCCTCCCTCGTCTTCACGTAGAGCCGCTGGCCGAGAGGCGATACCGGGGCCGAGACCATGCGCTCGCTGAAGCCCTTGTGGTCCACCTGGGCCACGTCGTAGATCCGAAGGCCGTCCTTCTGGGCGGCGAAGAGGTACTCGCCGCGGAGCTGGAGCGACAGTACGTCTCCCCCGTGGTGGTAGGCCTCCCGCAGACGCCCGCCACGTGCCTTGTGCGCGCGGAACTCCTCGGGATAGGCGAGCTCGTGGAGACGGCTGCCGATCACGGCCTGGGGCTCGTCGCGCTCCGTCACCGCCACCGCCTCGAACCCGTGGTGCCCCTCGCCCACGTAGGCGTAGCGGCCGATGAAGTTCACGAGGCCCGTCCCCTGCATCAGGAGCTGAGCCATCCATGCGTTGTTGTCCCCCGCCTTCGACAGGTGGCAGTCCGTGCACCCGCGCGTCTCCCGGCCGCGCACGGTGTGGGGGACGTACGTGGAGAAAGCCGTGCCCGCGAAGCCTCCGGACGACACGGTCTGCTGCTGGGAGTAGATCCACTCGCGGTTCTGGTTCTGCGAGGAGACGACGACCGCGCACGCGGAGCGCGCGGGCGCGATCCGGTTCTTCGTGACCGTGCCGTCGCGGGCGAGGAGGTAGATGTCGTCGCGCAGGGTCTGGAAGTTGTAGCTCGTCCAGTTCCGGCTCTCTCCGCCCTCGTTGTGGAGGTTCGGCTTCTTCTGGTTCGCGCGCATCGAGAGGTGGCAGCCGAAGCAGCTCGTGGTCCACGCGGAGTGGCAGGCGTAGCAGGTCATGCTGGAATTGGCGTGGGCGAGGGCCTTCGGGTCGACCCCCGCATCGCCCCACGTCGCGCCGTCGCGCTGCAGGGTCTTCGCGAGACGCGACTTCTCGGAGTAGCGCGGGTTGCCGGGGGTGATGGAGTCGAGCACCTGGGGGACGTCCCACTCGACGCCGTCCGTGACCATGCTCCGCTGCGTGACCTTGCCTCGACGGCTGCTGAAGCGGGGCTGTCCGAAGGGTGTCGAGAGCGTCGTGAGGTCGGTGCCCGGCGAGGCGGGGCCGGTCGTCACGAGTGTCGCGGCGGCCGTGATCGAGCCGTGGCAGTCGATACAGTCGATCTCGACGCCGGCCCGCGGCTCGCCGTAGAGCCTTCCGTCGCCGTGGCTGTCCTGCTTGAAGTGGCAGTCGACGCAGTGCATGCCCTTCTCGAGGTGGATGTCCTTCAGGTGGACGGCCTTCCTGAACTTGTCGGGGTCGTCGTCGCGCACCGTCTGGCCGGAGGCGTCGAGGAGGCGGCCCTTGCGGTCCTTATTGAAGACCGCGCGGAACACCCACCCGTGGCCGTGGAAGTCCGCGAACTGCGTGTTCTTGAGCTGGGGGTTGAGGGTCGAGACGTCGGCGAGGAAGCTCCGGTCGGACCAGAGGCCGCGAAGCGCGGCGCCCTCGGGGTTCGCGCGCTCGATCGCGTCGCGCTCGTCCTCGCCGAGCCTCCGTCCTTCCTTCGGATACATCATCTGCCCGTCGACCTCGTTGTCCCACCACGTGTAGCCGAGGTAGGTCGCGACCATGTTCGTGCCCGGGTGCATGTGGCAGGTCATGCACTGGCTGCTGGGGATGGAGCGCGTGAAGGCGTGCTTGAGCGCGTGGCCGGGCTGGTCCTTCGCGATCGTGGGATCGACGGTCTCGGTCGTCCCGCGGTTGCCGAAGGCGGCATAGGGCCCCGAGTTCGACTTCGAGCGGTCGTTCGCGTAGACCACGTGGCAGGCGCTGCACCCGCTCGACCGGTAGTCTCCCGGGTGGTCGTTCGTGCCCAGGAGCGAAAGCATGGGGTCGAGGAGACGCGTCTTCTGGGCGCCGAGGACGACGGGGTCGATGCGGTTGAGGGTTCCCGGACCGCGCGGCGACAGGCCCTTGTCCGGCTTGCCCGGCTCTTCGAAGATGTCGGGCAGTCCCACCTCGAGCCGACGCCGGCCCCCGCGCTCGAACACGCGGAAGGGGTTGCCGGTCTGGCCGCGCTCCCAGCGTGGGAAGGGCACGAGCCGGGCGAGCACACCCTTGTCGCGCGTCTCCTCGGGGCTCGGCGCGGGAACTGTCAGGAGCGACCGGGGCTGGCCGTCGGGGGAGTAGCTCTCGCCGACGATCGTGTCCTTGCCGGGGAGGACACCGTTGTTGTAGAGCGCCGCCCCGTAGAGCATCCCGCCGTGCGTCATCATGCTCTTCGAGACGTGAAGGACCTCCTCGCGGTGGCAGGGAGCGCAGGTCGTGGGCGCCGCCCGGAGGTCGCCGGGGTTCACGAAGCGCACGAAGTCGAGGCTCTCGTCGAGGAGGGCGGTGTAGGACCGCTCGGGGTTGGCGGCGCTGCTCCAGATCTCCTTGTTCTTCGGGAGGACGTGGGCCTTCGCCTGGGCCTCTTCGTGCTCCCGCGAGCCCTTCGTGCCCGCCGCCTTGACCTGCGCGTCGCCCCCGTGGCAGTCCGTGCACCCGAGGCGGACGGAAGGCGAGGCGTGCATCGTCTTGGCGTCGCTCTGCGTGTGGCAGGTCACGCAGCCGACGCTCTTCCGGTCCGCGTCCTCCTGCGACTGCGTCGACAACGGCGAGGCCGGAGCCTGGGCCAGGCCCCCGGGAGGGCGCGCGACGAGAGCGGAGACCGCTCCCGCCACCACCACGACCACGAGCAATGCGCGACGATCCATGAGATCCCTCAGTACGTCAGCTTGACCTGAACGAACGCGTTCCAGAGCTTCTTGCTCGAGGCGCCGCACCCCGGCGCCCCGCAGACGGACGAGTAGATATCGTCGAACCCGCCGCCGGGGAGAAGGCCGGTCGCGCCGGCCGTGATCACCACGTTCTCGTTGAGGAGGGGCCGGTAGAGCGCACCCGCGCCGAGGTCGATGCCGATGTCCTTGCGAATGCCGGGCTGGAAAAGGAGGAACTCGAGCGAACCCGTACGGTGGAAGCGCAGGTAGTTGGCGTTCAGCACGGCCTTACACTTCGGCGTGAGCTCGAGGTCGACCCCCACTCCTCCGAGCACGACGCCCGGGTTCACGAAGCTCGCCTGTCCCTCGAACTTGTTGCTTCGCAGGCTCGGCAGCAGGCTTCCCGGGGCCTTGAGGAGAACGCCGGTCTGGGTGAGGGCGATGCCGGAGCGGCTCCAGAAGCTGAAGGGCCCTCCCGCGAAGTTCGAGTTGTCGTAGATCGAGTCGAAGCCGTTCCCCTTGCCGTCGCGAGGATCGTCGTCGCCGGAAGCGAAGAAGCCCGTGAGCTTGAAGCGGGCCCAGTCGCGGTCGACGGACAGCTCGGCAGCCCCGAGGAGGGCCCGGATGTCCACCGCGTGGCCTTCGAGCGGGTTGTCCTCGTCGCGCCCGAAGGCGTAGTAGAGCGCGTGCGACAGGTTGAGGCGGCCCACGTGGCCGTCTCCTGCGACGCCCGCGTAGTGCGAGCGCACCTCGTGGGGCCGGACGCTGCCGATCTTGGCCGGGCGGACGAGGAAGCCGTTCTGGTCGTAGTGGATCGTGGCCTCGTCGCGGCTGTCGTGGTAGGAGAGTGAGATCGTGTAGCCGCGGGCGAGGAAGTCCTGCCGGAACACGTTCGCGATCAAGACCCGCTGGTCGCGGCGGTCGAACGTGTTGAGCTCGCTGTTCGTGTCCTTCTCGAGCAGCTCGAACCAGGCGGCGTTGTACTGCCAGCGGTTGTTGGCGGCGTTGCCGAAGAGGCGGGCCCCGAGGTTCGTGTCGTTGAAGACGAGCCCGCGAAAATCCGACACGAAGGGCTGGATCCCCGCGCGGAGCGAGAGGAAGTCGTAGTGGCTCGAGAGCGTCAGGAGCTTCGCCTCCGCGAAGGCTTCCTCGAGTGCGATGTCGTGGCGGCGGCGGCTCTCGCCCTCGCGCACGTCGACGTCCACGAGGTTCCGCTCCTCGACGCTCAGGTAGTTCAGGTTGGCGACACCCGTGGCCTTCAAGGCCCAGGTGCGCGGCTTGAAGGCGGTCTGGCCCCGGAAGAGCTCGATCGACACCGACGCGCGCGGCGACGTGAAGAGCTGCCGGCCGTTGCCGAAGAACTCGATCTCCTCGGGGTTCGCGGTGGAGACGCCGCTCCCCACCGGCAGCCGCCGGAACTCGGTGGGCCCGCTGTCGAGCACTCCAGTGAGGACGAGGAACACCGAGTCTCCGATGACCGGCTTGTCGCCCTTCAGGACGTTCTGGTTGTAGGGGTCGAGCGTCCGGCCGCGGACGATGCGCGGACTCGGCGGGTACTCGATCGACCAGCGGTCGGGCAGGGGGACCGCGTCGGGAAGCGCGGTCGGCGGGAGCTTCGCCGGCGCCGGTGTCGGGGGTGCGGGGGCGGCGGGTGCTCTCGGCGAGGGAGCAGGAGTCGGCGCGGGCGTGGGC
>JBKPBQ010000550.1:0-6787 GCA_046726955.1 Acidobacteriota bacterium | reverse complement strand
CCGCTCTTGGTCAGGGCGGGATGGAAGGCGCGGGTGGCGAGTTGGAGGGTGCGGACCAGGAGGCCGTGGAGGAAGTCGTAGTCGGCGAGGTCGAAGCTGTGGATCGGATCGCCGCCGCGGTAACCGCCGACCAGGTGGAGGAGGCCGTCGATGCGGCCGAAGCGCTTCTCGGTGGCGGCGGCCCAGTCGTTGGCGGCGTCCTCTTGGAGAAGGTCGACGGCGTGGGGGTCGACACGGTCGTCGGGGATGCCGAGGTCCTGGGCGACGGAGTCGGCGATCTCCTGGCTGCGGTCGGCCAGCGAGAGTGAGGCGCCTGCATCGGCGAGGCGTTGGGCGACGACGGGGCCGAGGCCGCCGCCGGCACCGGCGATGGCGATCACCCTTCCGTCGAGGTCGGTCACGGGGAAGACGCTATCCGGGTGCGCATGAGTCTGCTGACTCTCTCGTCACTCATTTGTTTCATTCCGCGCGCCTGTCGTGATCTCACCGCGCCTAGGTTTGTCGAGTGACGAAGCTCAAACCAAGGGAGCAGGGCGACATCGGCGAGCTCTCGGCCATGGAGTGGCTGGCCAGCAAAGGCGCCCATATCTTCATCCCGGTTGGGCACAGTCCCGATGTCGATCTGATCGCCGAGATCGAAGGCGTGACGCTCCGGGTCGAGGTCAAGACCGGGACCCACCGCGATGACTCGGGTCACTGGAACGTCCACATTGCCACTAAGGGAGGGAACCAGAGTTGGAACGGCGTGGCCAAGTACTTCGACAAAGGGCGATGGACTTCGTCTTCGTACACGTCGGTGACGGCCGGAGGTGGTTCATCCCGACCGGTGCAATTGACGGTCGCACCGCGGTCGTGCTCGGTGGCCCGAAATATTCGGACTACGAAGTCGAAAGCGGACCGCTGCTTGCGGCTGTGCGCCGGAAGCCGAGACTAAACTCAGCTTGGCCGGGGGAGTACGGAAGCGGTCAAACCGGTGGCGCTGTAAACGCCATGGCTCAGTCCTTCGGAGGTTCGAATCCTCCCTCCCCCATCGCGTCCGAACGACCCGTCAAGCCGACGAACTATGAGCGTGGGCCCGGCCAGCGCGGCGAGGCTGTGATCAACCAGAAGCGCCGGCTCACGATTCCGCAGCGCCCATTCTTCGAAGCGGGCTTCGAGAATGGCGCGCGAGTCCGAGTCCGCGCTGTCGGCCCAGGCAGGATGCTGGTAGAGCAGATTGAGCTGCCGGATTGGACGAAGCCGGCCGAGGCCGAACGCCGCACCCCCGGCTGATTCGGGGGTTGGTCTTCTCACCCAGGCAGGAACCGGTCAAGCGGTGAAAGCTGCCGGGGTCCGGCCCCAGCCGGCCACGGTGAAATCCGCAAATCGGATTTAACCGCTTGTGGTGGCAGCGGGCAAACGGCCGCTAGCCGAGGCCGCGGAGGCACTGCGCCTCCGGAAGGGCCTTGAGGCGCTTCAGCGTGTTGTTCTCGATCTGGCGGATCCGCTCCCGGGTCACGCCGAAGGCCAGGCCTACCTCCTCGAGGGTCATCGGCTGGTGGCCATTGAGCCCGTAGCGGAGCTCCAGCACTTCTCGGTCGCGCCGCGGCAGCGCGGCGAGCGCCCTTTGCACGTCCTCGCGCTGCAGGTTGTCCGACGCCTTCTCGAACGGCGACTCGACGTTGTCGTCAGCGACGAAGTCCCCCAGCTCCGAGTCGTCCTCGTCGCCGACCGGCTTCTCCAACGAGACCGGCATCTGGCTGACGCGCAGGACCTCGCGCACGTCGCGCGCGGTCCAACCCAGCTCGGCCCCGATCTCATGCGGCTCGGGCTCCCGCCCCAGCCGCTGCACGAGATGCCGCTCGACGTGCACCACCCGATTGAGCTTCTCCACCATGTGGACCGGGATCCGGATCGTCCTCGACTTGTCAGCGAGCGCGCGGGTCACCGCCTGGCGAATCCACCAGGTCGCGTAGGTGGAGAACTTGTACCCGCGCCGGTAATCGAACTTCTCGACGGCGCGAATCAGCCCGAGCGATCCCTCCTGGATCAGATCCAGGAAGCTCAGCCCCCGCCCGAGATAGGACTTCGCAATCGAGACGACCAGGCGCAGGTTCGCCTCCACCATGTGCCGCTTCGCCGCCATGTCCCCGCGCTCGATCCGCTTGGCGAGGTCGACCTCCTGCTCCGCCGTGAGCAGATCGACGGCACCGATGGAGCGCAGATAGAGCCGGAGCGAATCGAGGCTCGGCTCGACGGTGAGGTCGAGCTCCTGCTTCTTGCCCCGGCCGTTGGACGAATCCTCGCCCTTGCTCTCCTTATACGCAGTGACGCCGTCGGCGGCGATCACGTCGATCCCCTGCTCGACCAGATGGCTGTGCAACTCAGAGACCTGCTCCTTCGTCACCTCCACCTCTTCGAGCGTGGAGGCGATCTCCTCGAAGGTCAGATACCCCCGCTCAGTACCCGCCGCGACCAGTCCACGCAGCTCATCAATTCCTACAAACGGCTGGTCCTCGGCCACAACGGCCCCGCGAATTGACGCCAACTTCCCTCTCTTCTCCCGGACTTCCGGACTTCATCGATCCCCTCCCCTATCCGAGAACCGAGCGAAGCGAGGCGGAGTATACGGACGCGTTCCCCAAAAGTTTGCCCATTTTTTGGGCAGTTTGATCGGCCCGCACGGCAAGCCCGGCATACTTGAGCGGATGAGCGAATCGACCCAGACGATCACGCCAAGCCGCGACGCCCAGGCCGAGGCCCCCGCGACCCGGGTCAGCCTCTCCCGCGTGGGCGTCGTCGGCGTCGAGAAGATCATCCGAGTCTGCGCCTCCCAGAACGGAGGAACTTCCGGGGACGAGTCTCTCTACCACGCCGACCTCGAGTGCTTCGTCGACCTCAACCCGGAACAGGCGGGGGTCCACATGTCCCGCTTCGAGGAGGTCGTCAACGAGGCGATCGACACGGTCGTCCTCAGCGAGGCGCTGCGCGCCGAGGGGCTGGCCGCCCACATCGCGGAGCAGGTGCGCGAGCGGCAGGGCGGCATCAGGGCCGAGGTGAAGATCGCGGCCCGCTATCCGGAAACGGTCCCGGCACCGGTCTCGGGAGTGCCGACGCAGGAGCTCTACACCCTCTTCGGAACCGCCGTCTCGTCCGAGCGCGGGACCCGCACCCTGACCGGGGTCGAGGCGCAGGGAATGACCGCCTGCCCGTGCGCGCAGGGACTGGTCGAGGACGGCGCCCGCGCCCGCCTCGCCGAGCAGGGCTTCACCTCAGTGGAGGTCGACCGCATCGTCGATGCGGTCCCGATGGCGACCCACAACCAGCGCGGCATCGGCACCCTCCACATCGGCCGTCCCGAGGGCTCCGGCGTGGACATCGACGCGCGCCGGCTCCTCCGGATCGTCGAGAGCTCCATGTCCAGCGAGATCTACGAGCTCATGAAGCGAGCCGATGAGCGGGCCGTCGTCGAGAAGGCCCACGCCAATCCCCGCTTCGTCGAGGACTGCGTCCGCGAGATGATCCGCCAGGTCACCGAGACATTCCCCGAGCTCAGGGACGGCGCCTTCGTCCACGCCCGCCAGGAGAACCTGGAGACGATCCATCGCCACAACGTCGTCGCCGAGCGGTACGGCCTGCTCTCCGAGATCACCGATGAGATGGAGAGCGGAGAGCACTCGCGCCACCACACCACCATGCGCGAGTGGCTCCAGGCCCCCGCCGTCTAGCCCTGGCGAAGCCCAATCGAGAATGGTGGACCTGACGGATAGGGAGCTGGCCGACGAGGCCATTCGGCGCGACGCCTACCAGAAGCCCGCGGAGCTCGAGCCCCTGATCGCGCTCGTACGCCAGCGCAGGCCCCGGACGGTGGTGGAGATCGGCACCTTCAAGGGCGGCACGCTCTTCGCCCTCTGCCAGGTCGCGGACCCTGAGGCGCTGATCGTCAGCATGGACCTCCCAAAGGGAAAGGGGCTATTCGGCGGCGGGTACTCCTGGCGCGAGGGAAGGCGGTTCCGGAAGTTCGCGCGGCCCGGCCAGACGCTGAACACCCTCCGCCGCGACTCCCAGGATGCCGAAACGGTCCGCGAGGTCGAGCAGCTTCTCGGGGACAGGCCGATCGAATTCCTGATGATCGACGGCGACCACCGCTATGAGGGGGTGAAGCGCGATTGGGAGATCTGGGAGCCGCTCGTCGCGCCCGGGGGCCTGATCGCCTTCCACGACATCCTCGAACACCCCGAGCAGCCCCTCTCACAGGTCGACCGGTTCTGGGCCGAGATCGCACCCGGGCAGCGGACGGTCGAGTTCACCGACCCCGCCGAGGACTGGGGGCACGGCCAATGGGGCGGGATCGGCGTCGTCTTCAAGGACGGGGCGCCGGCCCCCTAGGTCGCCCGCTTCGCCGAGCTCGAGGCGAGCATCCGCCGGAACCCGAAGAAGTAGTCGACTCCGCTGATCACCGTGGCCGCTACGGCTGCGTAAACCAGCAGGTTGACGCCGAGCGGCGCCGGGTTGACCGCGATCAGGCAGATGATCGCCGCCACCTGGAGGATGGTCTTGACCTTGCCGAGCCAGCTCGCCTGGATCACCACGCCCTGCTCGGCGGCCACCATCCGCAATCCCGTCACCGCGAACTCGCGCGCGATGATCACCATCGCGATCCAGGCCGCGAGACGATCGAGCGAGACGAGCGCGATCAGGGAGGCGGCCACGAGGAGCTTGTCCGCGATTGGGTCCATCAGCTTTCCGAACGTGGTGACGGCATTGCGGTGCCGGGCGATGTAGCCGTCGAGCGTGTCGGTGAGCGCGGCGAGCGCGAACACCCCCGCGGCGATCGCGTCCCCGTTCGGGGTCTCGTCGAGCAGTGCGACCACCACGACCGGCACGAGCAGGATGCGGAGGACAGTGAGCGCGTTCGGGAGGTTGAGCTGGAACACCCGGCAAGTATCGCTGCCTCAGCCGGACGCCAGGCCGTTCGCTCGGGAGAAGACCGCGTCCAGCATCGGCTCCGTCAGCTTGCCCGTGAAGGTGTTCTGCTGGGAGGGGTGAAAGCACCCGAGCAGCGCCCAGTCCCGGCTCCCGCCCCCAGCCGACGTCCGGACTTGCGCCTCCGCCGCGTGCCCGAACCGCGGCCGTGGACGGGGCAACTCCGCCCCCAGCTCCGTCAGCGCCAGCAGCGACCCCGCCCAGGCGTACGAGCCCAGCGCCACGATCACCCGGGCGGACCGCAGCAGCCGCAGCTCGCGGACCAGATAGGGCAGGCAGTTGTCGCGCTCCTCCGTCGTCGGCCGGTTCTGCGGCGGCGGGCACCGATTGACGGCGGTGACGTAGGTGCGGCGGAGGCGCAGTCCGTCGTCGACGCTCACCGACGTCGGTTGGTTGGCGAGGCCGGCGCGGTGCAGCGCGGCATAGAGCCAGTCGCCAGACCGGTCCCCGGTGAAGATCCGGCCGGTGCGGTTACCGCCGTGCGCCGCGGGCGCCAGCCCGACGACCACAATCCGCGCCCGCGGGTCCCCGAACCCCGGCAGAGGGCGCGCCCAATAGGTCTCGCCCCGGTAGCGGCGCGGAGGCTCCGCCGCGCTCCGCTCCCGCCATTCCACCAAACGCGAACAGCGCCTGCACCCGCGGACCTCGACGGCCAGCTCTTCCAGGGAGTCAGCCATACCGCTCCCGGCTCTGGACGTCAGGCCGAGGAGCCAGCGGCCGCCAGATCGGCGGCCCGGAAGGACTCGATCGTCCGCTTCAGCCCCTCGTCCAGCGGGGTCTCAGCCTCGAACCCGGTCAGCTCGCCGGCCCTGCTCACGTCGAGGTAGCGCTTGGGCTGACCGTCCGGGCGGGAATCGTCCCAGACGGTCTTGCCCTCGAAGCCGGCGAGCTTGGAGATCATCTCGGCCAGATCGCGGATGCTCGTCTCCTTGCCCGTGCCGATGTTGACCGGGTCCGAGACGTCGAGCCGCTCGGCGCAGAGGATCAGCGCGCGAGCCGCATCGTCGACGTAGAGGAACTCGCGCGAGGGCTTCCCGGTCCCCCAGAGGACGACCTCCTCGTCCCCGCGCTCGTGGGCGAGCACGTACTTGTGGACCATCGCCGCGATCACGTGGGAGTCCTCGAGGTCGAAGTTGTCCCCGGGCCCGTAGAGGTTGGCCATCACGGGCGCGCAGGAGTCGAGGCCATACTGGCGGCGGTACGAGTCGCTGAGGACCAGCAGCATCTTCTTCGCCAGGCCGTAGGGCGCGTTCGACTCCTCGGGGTAGCCGTCCCAGATGTTCTCCTCCTTGAACGGCACCGGGGTGAACTTCGGGTAGGCGCAGACCGAGCACGCGGCGACCAGCTTCTCGACACCCAGCTCCCGGCAGGCCTCGAACACGTTGAGGCCCATCGCCAGGTTGTCGTGGGCGAGCGGGCCGGGGTTGCGGCGGTTGTATCCGATGCCGCCCACGTTGGCCGCGAGGTGGACGACCACCTGGGAATCCGCGAGGGCATCGAAGCAGGCGGCTCGATCGCGCAGGTCGTGGTCGGCGGAGCGGATCGCGCTGACCTCGGCGCCGAGCTCCTCGAGCAGCGCAACCATCGGCCGGCCGAGAAATCCGCCGCCGCCGGTGACGGTGACTCGCTTCTGAGCCCAGAAGGCCGCGTCGGGCTGGGTCATGTCCAACAGGCTACCCGCGCAGTGGCCGCTACCGTTCCACGCGTGAATCCTGCGGAATCACCGGCCGCGACGCTGCCGGAGACGGTCATACGGCCGCCCCGGCGCTGGGGCTGGCCGAGCGGGCGAGAACTGTGGGAGTACCGGGACCTCGTCTACTTC
>JBKPBQ010000549.1:0-12546 GCA_046726955.1 Acidobacteriota bacterium | reverse complement strand
CGTCTCCACCATCCTGGGCACCTTGACCATCCTCTGCCTGGTCCTGGTCCGGCCCGGGCTCTGGCTCTCCGTCGGTCTCGGGTGGTTTGGATACGACACGGTCACCTCCTCCTTCCGCTTCTTGCCCGAGGGGGCCGACTTCTTTCTGATCGGCGCGCTCGTCGCCTATTCGGGCTCGGGAGGAGTCACGAACATCGCGCTCTCGAACTGGGCGCGGGACAAGGGCTACGGGATGTCGAGCACGGTGGGGTTCATCCCCTCCTTGCGGCACGAGCGCGGCGCCGAGCTCGCCGCCACCGGGCGCGTCTTCGTTCCCGACGCGTCGCAGCTCGCCCGCTGGAGGGGCTGGTGGAGGATCGTCGAGCTCGAGCAGTGGGGGATCTTCTTCGTGGGGGCGATGCTCGGGATGTCGCTGCCCGCCCTCCTCTACACGTCCGTCTTCGCGCGGGGGACCGACCTCGCCGGCGTCGCCGTGGCTGCGGAGCTCGCGCACGCGCTCGGACGGACGGCGGGAGCGCTCGCCACCGTGGTCGCCCTCATGAGCGTCTGGATCCTCTTCAAGACGCAGCTCGACATCTTCGAAGGGACCGTGCGCTCGCTGACCGACCTCCTCTGGAGCGCGAGCGCCCGGGTGCGAAGCGTGCGCGGCGGGGACGTGCGCTTCCTGTACCACGTCGTCCTCACCGTGCTCGTCGTCTGGGGCGTCATGGCACTCTCGCTGACCCAGCCGCTCGTCCTCCTCCAGGTCGGCGCCAACATCGCGGGGGTGGTGATGGTGGTCGCCCCGCTCCACATCCTCCGCGTCAACACGACGCTGCTTCCGGAAGCGATCCGACCTCCTTTGTGGCGGAGGGCGACGATGGTGCTCATGGCCGCCTTCTACGGGACGTTCGTCTGGCTCTGGCTCATGGGCGGGCTCCGACCGGACCCCGCGCGGGGCTTCGTCTTCCAGGCGGCCCGGGCGCTGGGAATGTAAACCCCTTGACAACCGCGGCGCTGCTTATACCGTGGACGTATCAGGAGGGATCGATGCGACGACGGGCGGCGGCGCCCGTGGCGCTCTGCCTCGCCGCTCTCGGCTGCGCGGGAGCCGGCCCGCCCGCGGCCCCCGACGCCGAGCATCCGCTCGTGGCGGCACTAGCCGCGGTCCCTCTCGGCTCCTTCCAGAACCAGGGGCTGCCGGGAAGCCTCGTCGACGATCGTGGCGCGCGGCTCGGCGGCTTCTCGGACCTCTACCACGACCCGCGCGACGGGGCGAACGTGTTCTGGACCGTGCCCGACCGCGGTCCCACGCGCGCGGACGAGCACGGTCTCGTGTTCGAGGTGCCGGACTTCAACCCGGCGCTCGTCAAGGTCATGGCGGACCCGAGCGGTGTCATCGTCCTCCAGCAGGTCCCGATCCGCACGTTCGACGGCGCTCCGGTCTACGGGTTGCCCAACGGTCCGGTCGGCGCTTCGAGCCCCCTGGGTCCCGACGGCGGGGCCCTCGCATTCAACCCGAACGGGCTCGACCCGCAGGGCCTCGTGCGCGTACAGGACGGGACGTTCTGGCTGTCCGAGGACTACGGTCCGAGCCTCGTTCACCTGGCGCGCGACGGGCGAGTCCTCGAGCGGTGGCTGCCCCGCGGCCGGAGCCTTGCCGGTGCCGGCTACTCCGTCGCCGACGTACTGCCCGCAGTCCTGGCCCGGGCGCAGCCGGATCGAGGGCTGGCCTCGCTCACCGCGACCGCCGAGGGACGCTTCCTCTACACGATGATGGCCGCGCCGCTCTCGGCGGCGCCGGCGCAGGAAGGGCCGCGCCCCGTGCGTCTCCTGCAGGTCGATACGCTCCTCGCCCGCACCGTAGGGCAGTGGGTCTACCTTCCGGAGCCCGCTCGCGACGACGCACGGGAGAGGCCGGCCCGCGTGAGCGCCCTTTCCTTCGTCAACTCGAGCGCGCTCCTCACGGTGGAGCAGACCGAGACGGGAGCGCGAGTGTACGCGCTCGCCCTCGACGGGGCGACGAGCGTCCTCGGGGGCGCCTACGACTCGCCGACGGGAGCGGCGCTCGACGATCTCGGCGCGGCCGGGCTTGCCCGTGCGGGCATTCAGCCGGTCGGGAAGTCGCTCGTCTTCGACCTCGCGCGCGTGTCCGGGCCGGAGAGCCGGATCGAGGGCCTCGCCGTCGTGGATGCGGACACGATCTCGGTCGTGACCCACGACGGCTTCGGCCTCGCCCCGCCCCCGACGGTCCTCGGCTTCGAAGGACCCTCGGAACGTCAGGCGGCGGCGCCGTCCGCATCGCGGCTCGTGACGGTTCGGCTCGCCGAGGCGTTGCCTCTCGGACGTTGACGTGAAGCCGATCGTGGTCGTCGGCAGCCTGAACGCGGACCTCGTGGTGCGCGTGCCGCGGTTCCCCGCCGCGGGCGAGACGACTGTGGGGCAGGAGCTGGTCGTGCACCCCGGAGGCAAGGGGGCCAACCAGGCCTACGCCGCGGGGCGTCTCGGCGCGCGGGTGCAGATGGTGGGCCGCGTGGGCGGCGACGACGCGGGACGCCTCCTGCTCGCGAGCCTCGCGGGGACGGGTGTCGACGTGGAAGCCGTGACGCGCGACACGGGGGCGCCCACGGGAACCGCCCTCATCACGATCGACGCGTCGGGCCAGAACCAGATCGTCATCGTGCCGGGTGCGAACGGCCGGCTCTCGCCGGAGGACGTGGAGAGCCGGCGCGACCTCATCGCCTCCGCCGGCTTCGTCCTCCTCCAGCTCGAGGTGCCGCTCCCGACCGTGGAGGCTGCGGCCCGCGTCGGGCGGGAGGGCGGAGCGGTCGTGATCCTCGATCCCGCGCCCGCTCGCATCGAGTGCCTGAAGCTGCTCCCCCTCGTGGACTACGTCACGCCCAACGAGACGGAGCTGGCGGCGCTCGTGGGCGAGCCGGGGCGCCGCCTCGGCGCGGACGAGGCGCGAGGGCTGGCCCGGGCGCTCCTCGGCTGGGGTCCGCGCCGCGTCATCGCCAAGCTGGGAGCGGAGGGGGCGTGCCGGATCTCCGCCGAGGGCGAGCAGTCGTGGCCGGGGCTCACCGTGTCCGCCGTGGACACGACCGCCGCGGGCGACGTGTGGAACGGCGCGTTCGCGACCGCCCTCGCGGAAGGGGCCGACGAGTCGGAAGCGGGGGAGTTCGCGAACGTGGCCGCTGCGATCTCGGTGACGCGCGCGGGGGCCCAGCCGAGCATGCCCACGCGGACCGAGGTGGAGGAGCGCCGCCGGGCCGCGGGAAGCGCTCTCCCCTGACGACTGCTCCCGCGCCTCTCGCCCCTCGCGTCTTCGTGGGCGTCGCCCTCGTGAGCGCCGGCGTCCTCCTCCTCCAGCTCACGCTCACGCGTCTCTTCTCCGCTACACTTGCCTACCACTTCGCCTTCATGGCGATCTCGCTCGCCCTCCTCGGCTCGGGCGCGAGCGGCGTCGCCGTCCACCTCGCCGGAGAGCGGCTGGACCGCAGCCGCACGGGGGCCTGGCTGTCGTCGTTCGCGGTGGCGTTCGCGCTCTCCACCGTGGCGGCGCTCGTGGTCGTGCTCGGCTCGGGATTCTCGCCGGTCGACCCGCCGCTCGTGCTCTTCGGCCGCCTGTCGGTCCTCTACGTGACGGCGGCGGTTCCCTTCTTCTTCGCGGGGGCCGCGGTGAGTCTCGCCGTCGCGCGCGGCGCGGGAGAGATGAGCCGCCTCTACCTCTACGACCTCGGCGGGGCGTCCGCCGGTTGCCTGCTCCTCATCCCGCTCCTCGACCACATCGGCGCGCCGAACGCGGTCCTCGTGGTCTCGCTGCTCGCCGCGGCCGCCGCTCTTCTCTTCGCCTCCTCGGAGCCCGTGTCCCGGCCGCACCGTATGGCGAGTGTCCTCGCCCTCGTGGCCGCCGGAGGGCTCCTCGTTGCGAACGTCGCCACCGATGCCCTCGACGTGCGCCGCGCCAAGGGCCTGTCCGAAGCGGGCAGCGTGATCTTCTCGAAGTGGAACTCGTTCTCCCGGGTCACGGTGTGGGGGAGCCTGTCCGACGACTCGGTGCTCGTGATGATCGACGCCGATGCCGGCACGCTCCTCTTGAGGGACGCGGGGGAGTGGGAGCGGCACGCCTGGCTGAGGGGCCGGCTGGAGTCGCTCGTCTACCGGCTGCGCCCCGCCGGGCGCGTGCTCGTCATCGGGGCCGGGGCGGGCATCGACGTCGCGAGCGCCCGCCTGCTGTCGGCGCGCGAGGTCACCGCGGTGGAGGTGAACCCCGCGATCGCGCGCGACGTGATGTCGAGCGAGCCGTTCCTCACGTACTCGGGCCGGCTCTACGAGAGGCCAGGCGTGCGCCTCGTGGTGGACGAGGCGAGGAGCGTCCTGCGCAGCGAGACGGCGGCCTACGACGTCATCCAGGCCACGATGGTGGACACCTGGGCCGCGACGGCAGCGGGTGCGTTCTCGCTCACCGAGAACAACCTCTACACCGTCGAGGCGTTCTGCGACTTCCTGCGGCGGCTCACCCCCGACGGGGTGCTGAGCGTCACCCGGTGGTACGTGGAGCCTCCCGACCAGGTGCTGCGCCTCGCCTCGCTCGCGCGCGCCGCCGGCCGCGAGCTCGGCCTCGATCCGGTCGCAGAGCGCGTGATCGTGGTGCGCGGCGCGCCCGAGGAAGGTCGAGAGCGCGCGCCCGCGACGTTCCTGCTCAAGCGCAGCCCGTTCACGCGCGCGGAGGTCGACGACGCGGAGGCCCTCGCCGCGAGCCAGGGGTACACCGTCCTCTTCTCCCCTGCGACGCGGCCTCCGAGCGAGCTGACGCGGCTCTTGGAGGCGCCCGATCCGGAAGCCGTGTGGTCGGCTTCCGAGCGCGACCTCTCGCCGCCTCCTGACAACCGCCCCTTCTTCTTCCACACGGTGCGGTTCCGCCACCTGGCGAGTGTCCTCGCCGCCGACCCCGAGGCGCGCAAGACGAACCTGGGGACGCTCGTGCTCGTCGCCCTGCTCGTCCTCACGAGCCTGCTCGTGGCCGCCTTCATCCTCCTGCCCCTCGGCCTTGCGCGTCGGCGCGCGCCGGCCGCGGAGCGGCTGCCCAAAGCCCTCCTCGGCTTCGCCGGTCTCGGCACCGGCTACATCCTCGTGGAGGTCGCGCTCGTGCAGAAGTGCATCCTCTTCCTCGGCTCGCCGGCGTATGCCCTGAGCGTCGTGCTGCTGTCGCTCCTGGCGTTCGGCGCGCTCGGGGCGCGTTCGACCGCACACGTCGGTGACGACGCGCTCGCCCCCGCCCTGCGACGGGCGCTCCTGATGGCGGCGGCCGCGGCCGTGGTGGCGGTGCTCGTCGTGTCGCCGACGCTCGACGCGCTCGCCCACTGGTCGCGTCCGCTGCGTGTGACGGTGGCGATCGCCGTCCTCGCCCCCGTCGGGTTCCTCCTCGGCCGTCCTCTCCCTCTCGCCGTGCGCACCCTCGCGCGCGACCGCCCGGCGGTCGTGGCCTGGGCCTGGGGGGTGAACGGCGCCGCCTCCGTGCTCGGGTCCGTGCTCGCGCTCGTCCTCGCGCTCGCCTTCGGCCTCAACCAGGCGCTGCTCGCGGGAGGAGCGCTCTACGTGGCGACCTTGACGGTTCTCGGCGGGAAGCGGCCGTAACGGGCCGCCCGCTCGATCTATTCGCGGACGCGCTCCAGCGTGATCGTCACGGCCTTCGCGCCCACGGCCACCCCCCGCGCTCCGCCTTCGAGGTCGCCCTTGGCGGCCACTGCGTCGCCGCTCTTGGACAGGCGCGCCGTGATGTCGAACGGTCCCTCGAACGCCGTCCCCTGGACCATCACGTCCGCCGGTCCGACGCCGAACGCGAAGGGGAAGCGCACGCCCTCCTCCCGGCGGACCGCCACCACACCTCCGGTGCGGGCGTTGCGGGCGATGAGGTAGAGGACGTCCGTCGGCTGGACGCGGCTCGCGAGGTTCGGCGCGACGGAGACCGTTCCGGAGATCGATGCGCCCTCGGCTGCAGGGGCGGAGAGTCCTTCGGGAGCGGAGCGGACGGGAGGAGCGGGCGCTTCTTCGCCCTCGGACGGCGCGCCGGCGTCGCGCGAGGTGAGGGGCCGCAGGCCGCCCGACGGCGCGGTGGAAGGCGCCGTGCTCGGAGGCGGAGGCGTCGAGGCGGGGCGGCAGGCGGCGAGCGCTATCACGAGAAAGAGCGTGGCTCGCCGGCTCATCGGACCTCCTGGGGGTTGGCGGCGGCCGCGAGGATCGCCGGCAGCTCCTGGACGAAGGCGCTGCGGGCCAGCACTCGCGCGATGCCGGCTTCGCGGGCCTGGCGGGCCCGCTCGGCGTGCACGTGGCTCACGAACCCCACGATCGGCTGGTCGCCGAGCGCCGTCCGCAGCTTCGCGAGCGTCGCCGGATCGCCGAACCGGTCGAGGTCGACGAGCGCGAGCCGCGCCGGGGGAGCGCCCTCCTGGGGCGGCTGCCGGAGCGCCGCGACCTCGAGGTCGAGCCCGCGCGCGGCCTCGCGCACCCGGCTCACGAACATGAGGTCGTCGGCGAGAACCACCACCCGGGTCATGGAATCCCGCCATCATGCCCCAGGTGGACCTCGGCCGTCTCCTCAAGTGAGAATAATTCTCGGCTGAATATGTCCAGTCGAGTCTCGAGGCAGCGTGAGGTCGTGCTCGCCACCGTGGCGCTCCACGATGGACAGGGAGAGGAACGTCCATGGGTGACCTGAAGGGGACCAAGACGCACGAGAACCTGAAGCACGCGTTCGCGAGCGAGAGCCAGGCGAACCGGCGTTATCTCTATTTCGCGCGGGCCGCGGACATCGAGGGCTATCCCGAGATCGGCGGGCTCTTCCGCGACACCTCCGAGGCCGAGACCGGCCACGCGTTCGGACACATGGACTTCCTGAAGAGCCTGGGCGACCCCGTGACCGACTTGCCGTTCGGGAACACGCGGCAGAACCTGCAGTCCGCCGTCGAGGGGGAGACGTACGAGTACACCCTGATGTACCCGGGGATGGCCAAGACGGCCCGCGAGGAGGGCTTCCCCGAGATCGCGGAGTGGTTCGAGACGCTCGCCAAGGCCGAGCGCTCTCACGCCGGGCGGTTCACGAAGGGGCTCGAGGGGCTGAAGGAGCTGTAGGCTGCCGTACGATCCTCGCGACGCCGGCTACTTCGACCCGGCGGCCGTAGAGAAGGAGCTCGCGCGCGTTACCGAGCTGTGCGACGGCTGTCGCCGTTGCTACCGGCTCTGCCCGTCGTTCGACTACATCCTCGACCAGGCGGTGGACGGCAACGACGGAGACCTGTCGAAGATCACGAGCGCCGACTACCGGAAGGTCGTCGACCTGTGCTGGCAGTGCAAGCTCTGCTTCAACCACTGCCCGTACACGCCGCCGCACAAGTGGGACATCGACTTCCCGCGGCTGATGTTGCGGGCGAAGGCGGCGCGCGCGCGAACGGAAGGCGTCACGCGCCAGGACGCGTGGGTCGGCAACGTGGACGCCGTGGGCTCGCTCGGCTCGGCGCTCGCTCCCCTCAGCAACTGGGCGAACGCCTTCCCTCCCCACCGCGCGCTCCTCGAGGCGGTGGTGGGGATCGACCGCACGCGCAACCTCCCGAAGTTCCACAGAAGGACGTTCGCGCGGTGGTTCCGCGAGCGGCGGCCGGTCCCCGCGGCGGAAGGGCGCCGCCGCGTCGCCTTCTTCCATTCCTGCTCGGTGAACTACAACGAGCCGCAGGTGGGCCGCGACGCGGTCTCGGTCCTGGAGAAGAACGGCTGCGCGGTCGCCTGCCCGGAGCAGGTCTGCTGCGGCATGCCCTACCTGGACGGCGGCGACATCGAGGGCGCGACGACGAACGCGCGCAAGAACCTGGCGGCGCTGCTGCCCCTCGTGGAGGGCGGGGCCCCGGTGGTCGTGCCCCAGCCCACCTGCTCGTACGTCCTCAAGAAGGAGTACCCGATGCTCGTCCCGGGCGAGGTTGCGGATAAGGTCGCCTCCGCCACGCGCGACCTCTTCGAGTACCTGGCGCTGCGGAACCAGGAAGGAACGCTCGACACGTCGTTTCCCGGGCCCGGACCGGGACGGGTGGCCTACCAGATGCCCTGCCACCTCCGATCGCAGAACCTCGGGTTCAAGACCCGGGACGTGCTGCAGCTCATCCCGGGAACGCGGGTCAGCGTCGTCGAGAAGTGCACGGCCATGGACGGCACCTGGGCGATGAAGAAGGAGTACTACCCGCTGAGCCTTCAGTACGCCCGCAGGGCGGTCGGGGAGATGGAGAGCGCAGCGCCGCAGACCTTCGCCACCGACTGCACGATGTCCGCGCTGCAGATCGAGGCGGTGCGGGGACAGAAGCCCGCGCACCCGATCGCGCTGCTGCGCCAGGCGTACGGGCTGCCCGAGGAGCATTGAAGGTGAAGAAGATCGCCCTCGCAGAGGTCCGGAACCTCGTGGAGTACGAGAAGGTCCGCGAGAAGGAGCGCGCCGCCGTCATCGCCCTCAAGCAGGACCGGCGGACCGCGGTAGGCGCGAACCTGACGCTCCTCTTCGAGAACCGGCAGACCGTGCTCTTCCAGGTCCAGGAGATGGTGCGCGCGGAGCGCATCGTGGACGAGGCGCGCATCCAGGACGAGCTGGACGCCTACAACGCGCTGCTCCCGGGGCCCGACGAGCTCTCCGCCACGCTCTTCATCGAGATCCCCGAGCTCGTCCACCTGTCGCAGGACGAGGTGCGCCGCCGCGTGAACCGCTTCCGGGGCCTCGACCGCCACCTGGCGCTCGTGGTCGGCGGCGTGCGCGTGCCCGCGCGGTTCGAGGGCGGCCACAGCAACGAAGAGAAGATGGCGGCCGTCCAGTACGTCCGGTTCGCGCTCAGCCCGGAAGCGCGTCGCATTCTCGGCGATCCCGGCCGCCCGGCGCGCCTCGTCGTCGATCACCCGAGCTACCAGGCCGAGGCGGTCCTCAGCCCCGGGGTGCGCGAGCAGCTCCTGAAGGACCTGGCCTAGAACGGCGCGGGACGGGCTTCCGCGGCGGACGAAGCGGCACGTAAGCCGCGTTATAGTGCTCGGAAGCGATGTTCAAGGGCTTCAACATCCGGCCCGAGGAGAGGCGCGGCGTGGCCGCCGCCTTTCTGACCATCTTCGGGATCCTCGCCGCCCACACCCTCCTCGAGACGGCGCGCGACGCGCTGTTCCTCGCCCGCCTCCCGGCGGCGCGGCTGCCCTGGGTCTACCTGATGATCGCCGTGCTGGCCTTCGGGGTCGCCCAGGCTCCGGCGGGACGCAAGCGCGGCGGGCGCTACGACCTGAGCCTGCTCCTTGGCGCATCGGCCTGCGTGACGTTCGTCTTCTGGATCGTCGGCTCGTGGCAGCGGCCGTGGGAGCTCTACGCGCTCTACGTGTGGACGGGGCTCGTGGGCAGCCTCGCCGTGCTGCAGTTCTACACCGTCCTCGGCGACCTCTACACCGTGACCCAGGCCAAGCGGATCTACGGCCTCGTGGGGACGGGCAGCCTCCTTGGCGCCGTCGTGGGCGCAGGCGTTGGACGGCTGATCGCGGGCGTCCTTTCGACGCCCTACCTCGTGCTCGCATCCGCGATCACGCTGGCCCTGACCGCGCTCGGGCCTGCCCTCTTCCTGAAGCGTCCGGTGATCGTGCACGCCCCGCGCAGCGGCGCGTCTCTGCGGCAGTCATGGGAGATGCTCCGCAGCCAGCCCTACGTGCGCGGCCTGGCCGCGCTGGTGCTCGTCTCGACCGTGACCCTGACGCTCGGCGACTACGTCTTCAAGAGCGCGGTGTCGCGCTCCGTCCCCACCGGCGAGCTCGGCGCCTTCTTCGCGACCGTCTATGCCATCCTCAACTTCCTGGCCCTCATCGCCCAGGTGTTCCTCTCCGGGTGGCTCCTGCGCTCGATCGGCCTCCACCAGGCGCTCTGGGTCCTGCCCGTGCTCGTCTTCCTCGGCGCGGGAGGCGTCGCGCTCGGGGGCGGCCTGGGGGCGGCGCTCCTCCTGAAGGGCGCGGACGGCACGCTGCGCAACTCCGTCCACCGGACGGGAACCGAGCTGCTCTTCGTTCCGCTGCCCGACGCCGTCCGCAGCCGGGCCAAGCCGTTCATCGACCTCGTGGGCCAGCGTGGCGGCCAGGCCCTGGCGTCGCTGCTGATCCTGTCCGAGGTCTTCCTCGACCGCGGGGACATGGTGCTCGCCGCGGCCGCGGCAGGGTTGAGCCTCGTCTGGATCTTCTGGACGGACGACCTGCGCTCGCACTACCTCGACCTCTTCCGGGTCGCACTCCGCGAAGGCACAGTCCAGCCCGCGGCCGACCTTCCCGCCCTCGACCTGAGCTCGCTCGAGACGCTCTTCACCGCGCTCAACAGCGCCGACGACGCGGAGGTGAAGGCGGCGATCGACCTGCTCGCCGAGGAAGGCCGGGTGCGACTCATCCCCGCGCTCATCCTCCACCATCCCTCGCGCTCCGTCGTGCTGCGCGCGCTCGACCACTTCGCGCAGGAGGGCCGCACCGACTTCATCCCCGTGGCCGATCGGCTGCTCGGCCACGTCGACCCCGAGATCCGGGCCGCGGCGCTGCTCGCCCGGACGAAGGTCGCGCGCGACGAGGCGCTGCTGCGCGAGGTGGCGGACGACCCGAGCCCGCTCGTTCGCGCCACCGCCATAGTGGGGCTCGTCTCGGCGGGGACGGCGAGTCCCGAGAACCTTCGCGGCATCGAGTCCATACTCGCCTCGGGCTCGGAGGAGGCGCGCGTCGCGCTCGCCCGGGCCATCGCGGCCCAGCCCGCTCCCGCGTTCGAGGACGCGCTGCTGCGGCTCGCCGACGGGCCCGAGGAGTCGGTGCAGGCCCAGGCGGCGGTGGCGATGGGCCGCTTCCAGAGCAAGAGGTTCCTGCCCGCTCTCCTGCCGCTGCTCGCGCTGCGCGACGTGCGGAACGCCGCGCGCGACGCCCTGCTCGGCTACGGGGGGGAGGGGCTCGCTTTCCTCGCCCAGGCCCTCGAGGACCAGGCGCTTCCCCAGGAGCTCCGGCGCCACCTGCCGCGCACCATCGGGCTCTTCTCGCCGACCGAGGCGGCGGACGTGCTGCAGCGCCACCTGCCCGCGGAGGCGGACGGGATGGTGCGCTTCAAGATGCTGCGCGCCCTCAACCGCCTGGCCCTCTACCCCGAGGTGACGTTCGACGCCGACCTCCTGCGACGCGCGACGGAGGCCACGGTGGAGGCGGCGTTCCGCCTCGTGGACTGGCGGAGGGTGCTCGAGGAAGGCGCGGTGGCCGATCGGCGTCGCGCCACCCCGGGGCACGAGCTGCTCGTGCGGCTCCTCCGCGACAAGGAGACGCACGCCCTCGAGCGGATCTTCCGGCTCCTCGCGCTCCACTTCCGCGACGAGGACTTCCGCGGCATCTACTTCGGCCTGCGCAACAACGACGCCCGCGTCCGCTCCAGCAGCCGCGAGCTGCTCGAGAACCTCGTGAGGCCGCCGCTGCGCGTCCCCCTCCTCGCCCTCGTGGACGACGCGCCGGACTGGGAGCGCCTGCAGCGGGCGGCTCCCTACTACTCGCCGCGCCTCATGGACTACGAGACGCTCCTCTCTCGGATCCTCGACGAGCCCGGCGAGTCGATGCGCTGCATCGCGATCTACCACGTGGGCGAGCTCGGCCTCGTGGAGCTCACTCCGCGGCTCCTGAGCTTCCGGCCCGAGGAGACGGGCTTCTTCCTCTCGCGCGTCGTGGAGCGCACGCTGGCCCTCCTGAAGCAGCCGCCGGAGCAGGCGCTCGCCCATGCCTGATGCCGTCCGGCGGCTCGTCTCTCCCGTCGAGCGCCTCCTCTACCTGAAGAGCCTGCCGACGCTCTCCGGCCTGCCCGCGGCGGAGCTCGCCTCGCTCGCGGACCGCGCGGTCGAGCGCTTCTTCTCGAAGGGCACGATCCTCCTCCGCGAGGGCCGCCCGGTGACCGCGATCTACCTCGTCGTGGAAGGAGCGCTCGCCGTGAAGCGCCGCGGACGCTTCGTCACGCGCGTGGGGCCGGGGGCGGGAGTGGGAGGTCTCGGCCTCTTCGCGCGCGATCCGGAGGGAGCGCAGGTCTCGGCGGACGAGGACACGCTCACCCTCGAGCTCGACTCGGACACGCTGCTCGAGGTGCTCGAGGACCGCTTCCCGGTCCTGCTGCACATGGTGCGCGACATCGCGCGGCAGGTGGTGGACCTCATCATCCGGCTGCGCCTCGACCCCACCGCCGGGGCCCCGCCGTTCGTGCTTCCCGTGGACCCCTCGCGCGAGCTCGACCTCGTCGAGCGCATCTTCTTCCTGCGGCGGATGGCGGTGTTCGAGCGCGCCAGCATCAACGCCCTCGCCGAGCTCTCCCGACAGACGACCCAGGTGCGCTTCGCGCCGGGGATCACGCTCTGGCACGAGGGCGACCCCGCCCCCGGGATCTACCTCATGCTCTCGGGAACGATACGGGCGAGGTCGGAAGGGCGCGGGCTCGACTTCCGCTTCGGGCCGGGGACGGCGGTGGGGGCGGTGGAGGCCACGGCGGACCTCCCGCGCTTCTACGACGCGGTGACGGAG
>JBKPBQ010000548.1:0-5415 GCA_046726955.1 Acidobacteriota bacterium | reverse complement strand
GCTCCGGGTTGAGCTCCCAGTGGTAGAGGTTGCCCTTCTCAGTGGAGGCGACGAGCGTCTCGCTCCGCCCGATCCGCACGTGGGTCACCTTCTCGCCTTCGTCGGTCTCGAGTGTCGCCCGGTGCTCCGCTCCCTCGTCATCGGTCCGCCAGACGAGGATCTCGTCGTCCGCGGCCACCGCGGCCACGAGCTTGCGGCCCTCCGGCTCGTCGTACGCGACCTCGCGTAGGCGACGCTTCTGCGGATCGATCTCGACGAGGCCGCGGTCGCGCACCACGAGCTCGAGGTCCACGAGCTTCTGCTTCTCGTACTTCGGGGTGAAGCGGACCTGCTGCAGCGAGACGCGGCCGTCCGACGTCCCGAGTCCCAGGAAGTCGCCGACGAGGCTTCGCGAGGCGGCGGTGACGCCGACTCCTCCGAGGGCGGGTGCCGGGAAGTCGCGGGCGAAGCTGCCGTCGCTCCCCTTGAAGAACGCGACCCGCCCGTCGTCGAGCAGCTCGTAGAAGTACATCTGGTACTCGTCGCTGCCCACCTCGAGGGGCACGGTGGGAGTCGTGGCCTCCGGGAGGACGGGCACCGCCGCGAGGTTCAGGAGGCCGCGGGCCTCGCCCCTCGCCGGGCGGAAGAGCGGCAGCGCCTCCCCGAGGATGAACACGAAGATGAACGACACGGCGACGATGATGAAGATCCCACCAAACGTGATGAACCCCACCGCGAAGCGGTCGAGGACCTTCACCCGCCGGAGGCGGGCGGCCTGCGACTGCACCCGCTGCCGGATGTCGAGGCGGGGCGCGCTGGGGGCGGCGGCGGCCATGCGTGTGTCCTCCGGACTCGTGGATCGGGCGAGGGCGCGGAGGCGGCGCGCGACCGCCTCCGCGCGTCCCGCTACTCGAGCTTGGCCAGCTCCTCCTTGACGATGTTGGCGGGAAGGGGCAGGTAGCCGTCCTTCACCACGACCTCCTGGCCCTCCTTGCTGAACACGAGCTTGCAGAACTCCTTGACCACGGGATCGAGCGGCTTGCCCGGCCCCTTGTTGACGTAGATGTACAGGAAGCGCGCGAGCGGGTACTTTCCGCTCTTCACGTCCTCGTAGTTGCCGTCCGAGACGGTCGAGTTGTCAGCCTCCACGAGAGGCACCGCCTTCACGCCCGACGTCTTGTACCCGATGCCCGAGTAGCCCATGCCGTAGCGGTCCTCGGTCACGCCCTGGACGACGGACGCGGATCCCGGCTGCTCCTTCACGCTGTCCTTGTAGTCGCCGTTCTGCAGCGTGTGCTCCTTGAAGAAGCCGTAGGTGCCGGAGGCGGAGTTGCGGCCGTAGAGGCTGATGGGACGGCTCGCCCAGTCGCCGGTGAGCCCGAGCTGGCCCCAGGTGGTGATCTCCTTGCCGCCGCGGCGGCGGGACTTCGAGAACACCGAGTCCACCTGGGCGAGGGTCAGCTTCGAGACCGGGTTGTCCTTGTTCACGTAGACGGCGAGGGCGTCGTACGACGTGCGGAGCTGCGTGGGCTTGTAGCCGTACTTGCTCTCGAACTGGTCGATCTCGGTCGCGCGCATCGCGCGGGACATGGGGCCGAACTGGGAGGTGCCCGCGATGAGCGCGGGCGGGGCGGTGGAGCTGCCCTTGCCCTCCACCTGGACCTTCACGTTGGGGTACATCTTGAGGAACGCCTCCGACCACAGGGTCATCAGGTTGTTCATCGTGTCGGACCCGACGCTGTTGACGTTGCCGGATACCCCCGAAGTCTTCTGGTAGGGCGGTATGGACGCGTCGACTTTGGCGGCCTGGGCATAAACCCAGCCCCCCAGGCCAAGGGCCGCGAGGGCGATCGCGAACTGCTTCATGTGTGTTCCTTTCACCTGTGCTGCCGGCTTCCTGGTCCCGTCGTGCAGGGTAGAACTCGCAGGAGAACGGGGCGTTTCGCCAGCGTTAATTCCGGGTTAAATGGACGGAAGAGCTAGAAGGTAAACTGGGTCTTGATCTCGAACCGCTTTTCCCTGGGCTTCGCGAGCGGGGCGTCGTACTTGACCTCCTCGTAGTCGACGAGCACGGCCGCGCTGAGGGGCGCCTTCACCTTCAGCCAGTAGGACAGCCCGCCCAGGAACCGGCTCTTCACGGCGTCGGCCAGGGCAGTGGTCGCGGCCGCAGTGTTGGGCTTCAGATGGTCGTAGCGGAAGAGGGCCTCGAAGCCCGAGGTGGTACGAGGCTCGACCCAGAACGTCCAGCCCTCGCCCTTGACCTCGTTCCCCGTGGGGAGGCCGCTCGACTTGTCCTTCGTCCACAGGTAGTCCCAGCCCGCGATCACGTACTTGTGCTCGAACGTCGCAGACACGATCGTGCGGTCGCGTTCACCGTTGTTCACCGGTCGGTCGTTGTCGTAGAACACGTGGGCGCGGAGGCCCTTGAGGACGTTCGCCTTGGGAAGGGGGCGCACGGAGCCCCGGATCTGGAAGGCCTTCTGGTCGTTGACCTCCGCCCTCGAGTAAGTGTCGCCGTTGTAATAGCCGGCGTGCACGTCGCCGTAGTCCTTCGGGAAGACCCAGCGGCCGGACAGCCCCACGTCCGACGAGCTCAGGAAGCCTTCGCGCTCCTCGAACAGCGTGCCCTGGAAGCGGTAGCGGTAGATGCCTTCCATGAAGTCGATGAACGGCGTCTGTTGTTGGCCGAAACGGACCCAGGTGCCGTGGGTCGTGACCTTGTCGAAGTTGACCTGGCCGAAGGCGTACTTCAGGCGATAGACGAGGCTGCCGTCGTAGTTCGTGCTCGCGGCCACGGACGACCCGGCGGGCAGGGCCGTCGCCGTCGTGCTGGTCGCGAAGCGACCCGAGATGTCGGGAGTAACGCGATAGCTCACCCAGTCCGAGATGTTGCCGGTCACGTTGATGTAGGCGCGGCGCAGCTCGAAGGTGCTGAGGTGGACGCTGTTCTTGTCGGAGTCCGTGATCTTGGGCTCGTCCTGGTACGTGTAGTCCGCAAAGATCACGACCCCGACCTTAAAGAACGACTCCTCCCTCGGCTTCGCCGCCTCCTTGGGCTTGGGGAAGTACTCCCCAGGAAGGTTGTGCTTGAAGTTGTAGAGGTTGATCGCGTCCTCACTGTCGAAGACCACGGTCTCGCCGTTGGGCCCGTAGCCGAGCCGCGTGATGGCCTGGCCGATCTCCGCGCCCCCGCTCTTGTCCCACGTGTCGAACCGGCTGCCGTTGGCGAAGACGTAGATCCGGCCGTCCTTCGCCACCTCGCGATAGAAGACCTGGGCCCGCGCGTCCGTCGCGGCGGCCAGCACCACGACCAGGGCCACCAGGGCGAACAGGCCCCGCTTCATCCTCTTGGCGTTCATCGATGATTCCTCCTTAGTGGAACCCCTTCATCGAGGACCGAACCTATTTTTAGCGCGTGACGAGGATGTGACGGATCCGTTAACTCCAGATGAATCGTTCGTGTCGATTCGATTCCATCGAAAGGCACGGGAGCGTCACGGGGGGTCCCTAGATTGGGGCCAGTTTGGTCAGGAAATCGCGTCCACAGCGACGTCTCGCCACGCAGAGCGCCGCCCGGCGGCGGCGGGCACGGCACGCTCCGCCGGGACGGCTCCCCCCTTCGGACGAAGCCCGCCGCGTCCAGAGCATAGCGCCCGCCGACGATCCCACGTCGGCCGCGGACGAAACCGCTTTCGAGCTTCCCGAGAGGAACTAGAAGGCGCCCAGGCCCGCCACCGTCGCGGGCGAGAGCCGGTCGTGCCCGTCGGCCTCGGGAAGGCGCAGACCCACGAGCCCCGCGAGCGTCGGGGCCACGTCGCGCATGTCGATACGGCCGAGATCGCGGCGCGCTTCGAGCCCCGGCCCGGCCACGAGGAAGATCGCGTCCATCTCCGGGTGCCGGGAATCGTGGCCGTGGTCGCCGGCGGGGGATGCCGCGCGCAGGACGACGCCCTGCCGCGCGTCCACGAGGCGCGTGTCGAGGCTCAGGAACACGGTGAACGCTTCGCCGGGTGAGCCGCCCGGCCGGCTTCCCCGGGGTAGTTCATCGATCCGGTCGAGCGGCGAGCGCGGCCGCCGTGCGAGGTCATCCAGGAGATCGCGCACCCGCGCGCGGGCCGGGTCGTCGTCCGCGTCCCGCAGGACGATCGAGGCCGAGCCGCCCTGGCCCCAGGCCACGGCGCGCCAGCCCCGCACGTGCCCGCCTTCGTCGAGGTGCAAGAGGCCCGCGTCGCTCAGCGCCTGGTTGAGGTCGAGCTCGCGATCGGTCGCTGTGAAGCCGTGGTCCGAAACGACCGCCACCACCGCCGATCCCCAGGCGGCTTCGGCGGCGGCGCGAAGGCGGCCCACGAGCGCGTCGATGCGCGCGAGGACGCCCCGCGCTTCCGGGCTCCCCGGCCCGTGCCGGTGCTGCGCCTCGTCGAGCGAGGTGAAGTACGCGAAGTGGAGGCGGGGCTTCTTGACCCGGAGCAGGTACTCGCTGAACGCGGCGCGCCGCTCGTCGTCCTCGATCGTGCACGCGTAGCCGCGGGGGTAGGGACCGACCGCGCGCTCCGCCTCGTCGAGGAGCCCTCGCGTCGAGAGCGCGCGCGTGAGCCGCGCTCCGTCCGCGAGGCCCGGCTCGTGCGATCGCCAGTACTGCGCTATGTCGTAGCGGATGTCCGCGCCCACCGTGACCGGCCAGTCCACCGATGCGGTGGCGAGCCCGGCCCGGGCGGCGGCGTCCCAGAGCGTCGGGACCCGGATGTCCTCGGCGTACCAGTACCAGCCGTCCGCGTTCCGCCCGAGCGGGTCGAAGGGCTTGTTCTGGAGGATGCCGTGGCGCTCCGGCGAGACGCCGGTGACGAGCGTCGTGTGGGCGGGATAGGTCAGCGCAGGGGCGATCGCGGTGACTGTGGCCCGCGTCCCCTCGGCGACAAGCCGTCCGAGGTTGGGCAAGCGTGCGTCGAAGACGTCGCGAGGCCGGAGGCCGTCGATCGAGATCAGGACGAGCGGGGGCCTCTCCCGCCCCAGGGCAACGAGAGGGGCGGCCAGGCAAATGACGAGGGCTAGCGGCGAGATTCGGGGCAAGGCCTCATCCATCGCCTAACGTAGGCCAGGCGCATGTCGGGGAGATGACGAAGAGGCGATCGCCTTGCGGCAGGCTGCTACTCGTCGTCTTCGGGCAGGTCGTCGTCGTCGTCCGCGGCGTCGAGCGCTGGACCTTCGAAGTCGTCGTCGTCGTCGTCGAGGTCGGCCGGCTCCGGGGCGAGGAACAATGGGCCGCTCATGGGGCCTCCTCGCTCTCGAGCGTGGGCGGGCCGTTGGAAATTCCCGTGACGGAAGGACGAAGGCGCCGTGACGAGTGATTTCGTCACGCGCCCGTCACGCGTGCTTCGGATGATCCGCGGCGTCGGAGGGACTCCATGCGCGTTCGGCCGCCGCTCTTCGGCCTCGGTT
>JBKPBQ010000547.1:0-6720 GCA_046726955.1 Acidobacteriota bacterium | reverse complement strand
GGCCTACGCGAAGGCGCCCCTCGCCGACTTCAGCCAGTGCCGGTCGGAGCTCCCTGGAGGCGGATGCCCCAGCCTGACGGCCGAGGAATGCCGGCGCGTGCTCGACGCCTATTTCCCGGAGGTCGCGCTCCCCGACCCCGCGTACTCCCACACCGTCACGATCCTCCAGAACAATCCCCTCGTGCGCGATCCGGAGGCGCTGGGTGTCACCCGGTTCTATCGGCACCTGATCGACACCGCCGTCGACCATCTCGAGATCTCGTCGCCCTTCTTCACCTCCGACCCGATCGTGACGGAGATCCTCGATCGCTATCGGGCGCGCGCGTGCCAGCTGAGCGTCGGCGTCCTCTTCCCGCTGCGCCCCGAGCACATGATGATCTGGGGACACAAGGGACGCAGAGAGATGGAGCGCCTCGTCCTGGAAGCCCAGGACATCCGGCGGCACGAGTGCGGCGGCGAAGGCATGGAGGTCGTCGTCAAGACGTTCCGGGGCGACGCGTCGTGCGCCGCCTACGGCAACAAGGGCCGGCTCCACGGCAAGGTCCTGCTGACGGAGAGCTACGTCTCAGTCGGCAGCGCGAACCTCGACGGCGTGTCGCTCGAGAGAAACCTCGAGCTGAACGTGGTCTCCGCCGACCCGGACCTGATCGAAAGGGTCAATCGGGAGTTCTTCCGCGTGGGCGGCTCCGCGGTCTGCGCGGACCCGATGCGCTTCCGGAGCGGGCGGAGCGCCGAGCCGCGGGTGGCCGCCTCGGCCGCCGGCGCGGCGGGCGCAACGCCGCCCCCACCTCCCGTCGACACGCCCGCCGCCGATCACTGAGCCGACGGTGCGCCCCTCGCCAGCGTGGGCGCACCCGCACGGTGAGGGTTACTCGTCCTCGCCTGCATCCCCGTGGTGGGAGGCTGCGTGCCGGCGCTCGGCCTCCAGCTCGGCGCGCCGCTCCGGGAACGATTGGCCGGTGAGCTCGTTGTAGACCTTCCCTACCTGGGCGGCGAACTCCCGGCCGATGTAGCGCGTGATCCTCGCGTTCGCCACGAGCTCCGCCTTCATCTTGTCCACGGAGGCCTGGACCTCGGCCGCGCTCTTCCCCGCGGAAGCCGCCTTCACGACACGGATGAGCTCCTTGAAGTAGGTCTGCTGGTCTTCCAGGACGGACGCGTCGCCGAGCGGCCCGTGGCCGGGGCCGACCACCTGTGTCCCGAGGGCGCGGGCACGATCGAGCGTCCCGATCCACTCGCCGACGTTGCCGTCACCCACGTAGTTGTAGGGGCCGTTCACGCAGGTGTCACCGGTGAACAGGATCTTCTCCTTGGGCAGCCAGGCGAAGCCGTCGCCGTGCGTATGGGCGGTGCCGAGGTGGCGCAGCTCCACGCGGTGAACGCCGTCGTCGAAGATGAGCGTGTCGGGGAAGAGCACGGTCGGCGGCTTCAGCTTCGAGCCGCGAACGTCCTCGCGCTCCTTGGCGTCGTCCTCCCACCGACCGGGCTTGTCGCCGAAGAGGCCGGTCTCGTACCTCTTCATCTCCTCGAGCACGCCGGTGTGCGCCACCGGCACCGCCCCCTCGTCGACCCACACCTGGTTCCCGTAGGCGTGGTCGCCGTGGTGGTGGGTGTCGAACGCGAAGCGGATCGGCTTGTCCGTGATCGCGCGGATCTTGGGTATGATCTCGCGGGCCCCGGAGGGGTAGTTCGCGTCCACGACGAGCACGTAGTCCGCGAACACGATCCAGCCGTTGTTGCAGTGCCCCTTCTTCTCGATGTCGCCCTCGTGGAAGTAGACGTCGGGGGCGAGCTTCTTCGCCACGTTGACCTGCCCGCGCGCCGAACCCGCCGCCCCCAGGAACACGAGCGCCGCGAATGCCGCCTGTGCGCGCCTCATGGCAACCCTCCTGACCCTGTCGAGGCGCCCATCATAGTCGCGGTCGCGGCCGCGCGGCCCTCGTCCTCAGGGCGCCACGATACAGAGCTCCCGCGACGCAGCCAGCGGGTTTGCGCTGAGGGTGCGCTGCTTCGTCCGTCAGTACTTTCGCGATTCCGGGCGAGTGGCGGCCCACACCTGGGGCAGAGTCCGCTCCACGTTGGCCACTGAATCGAGATCCGTCGTGCCGAAATGGAAGACGACGACGCCCGCGGGCTTCCAGGTCGTCTTGAGGAAGGACACTGCTTTCTCGTTCACGAGCCACCAGAACGGCACGAGCGCCACGTCGACGTTCCCCGCGGTGGTCAGCGTCCGGAAGTTCTCCTCCGACGGGTCCGCGTCGCCCAGATGGACGAGCTTCCGGCCGGCCAGCTCGAGGCGGTAGCCGAGGTTCTGCGTGGCGCCGTGCTTCAACGGAAATGCGGTGACCTTCACACCCGCGACGTCGAGCGACGACGTTCCGCCGCTCGCCGGCCACAGGTTCCGGGCACGGTCTCGTACGTCGTACGGCATCATGGCCGTGCCGTGCTCGGTCGACGCGAAGAGAGCGGCCGGGTGCGTGCGCAGGAAGCGCGTCACCGCGCCCGCGTCCCAGTGGTCGAGGTGGAAGTGCGTGGCCAGGGCGAGCGCGATGCCGTCGTAGGGCCTGGCGCCCGTCTCGAGCTGCTCCAGCACGTCGCGCGGGTGGCGCGCGTAGGGATCCATGCTGTCTCGGAAGAGGGCGTCGATGAGGATCCGCGCGCCGCCGCCTTCGACGAGGACGCCTTCGTTCGCGAGGTAGGTCACGGAGACCTGCGCTCGCGCTGGCGCGGACAGGCCAGCGGCCAGCACTGCGAGAAGCGCCAGCCGCCGCACGCGCGCGCTACTCGTAGCGCAGCGCGACTACCGGATCGACGCGCGTCGCCCGCGCCGCGGGAAGGTATCCGGCCAGGAGAGCCGCGGTCACGAGGGTCGCCGTGGCCGCGGCGAGCGTGAAGGGATCCCACGCCGCGATCCCGAAGAGCTGCGATTCCACGAGCCGGGCCAGGCCGTAGCCCACGGGAAGCCCGATCGCGACACCGATCACGGTGAGGATCGCCACCTCCTCGAGCACCATGGCGAGGACGGTGCGACGCTCCGCGCCGAGGGCGACGCGGATGCCGATCTCGCGCGTCCGCAGGGAGACGGCGTAGCTCATCACACCGTAGAGGCCGATGCCGGCGAGGGCCATGGCCACGAAGCCGAACGCGGCGGCGAGCCCCGCCACCAGCCGTTCCACGAACAGCGACTCGCGGATCTGCGCGGGCATGGTCTTGAGGTCGGTCACGGGCAGCGTCGTGTCGACGCGCGAGATCACCGCGCGCATCCGCCGGGCGAGCACCGTGGAATCGAGCGTCGAGCGCACATAGAACGTCATCTGCCCCACCCGCTCGTCCTGCGGATACGGCACGTATACGAAGCGCAGCGGCTTCTCGCGCAGGGAGCTCGTCTTTCCGTCGCGGACGAGCCCCACGATCGTGATCTCGTTGCCCTCCTTGCCGCGCCGGCCCAGCCCGAAGCGGCGGCCCACCGGGTCCTTGTCGCCGAAGAAGTACCGGGCGAACGTCTCGTTTACCACCGCCACCTTGGGCGCCTCGGCACCATCGGCGTCCGTGAACTCCCGACCCGCCACGCGCGTGATGCCCATCGTCTCGAAGAAGGCCGGGCCCACCTTGTTGAAGTTCGGGTTCATGTCCTCGTCGTCTTTGGCGGCGTAGCCCTCGACGTGGATCGTGCTGCTCGAGTTGCTGTTGGTCATGAGGGGTTCGGCGGCCAGAGAAGCCGCCGTGACCCCGGGCTCGGCGGCGATGTCCTCCTGGATCTCCTTCAGGACGGCGAGGCGCCGCTCCACGGAGTAGCCGTTGAGTGCGGGATCGAGCGAGAAGGTGAGCAGGTTCTCGGGAACGAACCCGGGATTCAGCCCGCGGAGGTTCGCGAGGCTGCGCGCAAAGAGTCCGGCCCCGATGAGGAGGAGCAGCGAGAGGGCGATCTGCGCGACCACCAGACCCTTGCGGAAGCGGACGGGCGCGCCGCTCGAGGCGACCGACGTCGTCTCGTTCTTGAGCGTGGGAAAGACCTGCGGCCGCGTGGCCTGCAGCGCGGGAGCGAGGCCGAAGAGAAGCCCCGTGGCGACGGAAAGGCCGAGCGCGAACAGGCCCACGCGCAGGTCGGGCTCCGACGTGAAGACGCGCGTCGCTTCCTCGAAGGGCAGGGCGCGCAGCAGGAAGTCGCCGGTCCAGGCCGCGAAGACCATGCCCACGAGGCCGCCGAGCGCGGAGAGGAGCAGGCTCTCCACGAGGAGCTGACGCATGAGCCGGCCGCGGCTGGCCCCGAGGGCGAGCCGCAGCGCGACCTCCTTCTGCCGCGAGGAGGCGCGGGCGAGCAGCAGGTTGGCCACGTTAGCGCAGGCGATGAGGAGCACGAGGCCGACCATCCCCATGAGGACGAGCAGCGGCGTCTTCGAGCTGTCGCGGAAGGGAGACGTGCCGCGGCCGCCGGGAAGGAAATCGAGCGTCTTCTGTAAGAACCGCGTGCGCAGCCGCTCCGACGGCGCCTTGATCGTCTTGAAGTCCTCCTCGAGGAGCTGGCGATAGAGCACGTCCGCGCTCGCCTTCGCCTGGGCGACCGTGACGCCGTCCTTGAGCCGCGCGAACACGACGAGCCACCGCGCGCGCCAGTCGCCGAGGAGGCGGGGCCAGGTGGGGACCACGGAGGCCTGCATCATGATGGGGACGAAGACGTCGACGGGCTCGGCGATCTCGACTCCGTGGAAGCCGCGGGGGGCGACCCCCACGATCGTCATGGGCTCGTTGTTCACGCTCACCGTCTGACCGACGGCGCTCGCCGCTCCGCCGAACCGCCGCGTCCAGTACGCGTGGCTCAGCACGACCACGGGATGTCCCCCCGGCGTCTTGTCGTCGGCCGCCGTGAAGAGCCGGCCCGCGGCCGGGGCGAGCCCGAGGACTTCGAAGAAATTGCCAGAGACGAGATCGCCGCGAACGTTCTCCGTGTCCTTGCCCACGGTGAGATGCACAGCCGTCGAGTACTCGGCGAGGACGCCGTCGAAGACGCTGTTCTTGTCCCGGAGGCCCTCGAACATGGGATGCGAGAAGGAGTCGATCGTCTCGCTGTGGCTGCTCGACATGCCGGAATAGGCCCCGGGGCCGCTCAGGAGGACGAGCCGCTCAGGGTCCCTCACGGGCAGGAGCCGGAGAAGGATCTGGTCCATGAGGCTGAAGATCGCGGTGTTGGCGCCGATGCCGAGGGCGAGCGTCAAGACCACCACGATCGTGAAGCCGGGGTTCTTGGCGAGCGCGCGGAGCGCGAAGCGGAAGTCCTGCCCGATGTCGTCCATGTCTACCCTCGCATCTTCGTCGTTCTAACGCTTGGAGCACCCTGCGTGCCAGGCAAAGCATCCCCGCAAAGGACGCAGATGCAGGGGCTTGCCGATCGGCGTGTCCCGCGTCGGCGTTCGCAGGTGAACGCCGGTGTCCGGCAGCGGACAGCGAGCTACCGGGAGCTGCCGGCTCCAGACCGGGTCTGGGCGTAGCTCGCGACGGCTTCGATCGCCGCATAGGCCGCGGCCACCTTCTCGCGATAGCGCGCTAAGCTGTACTCGCGCTCGATCAAGGCCCGGCCCCGGTCGGCTCGCAAGCGCGCCTCCGCGGGCTGCTCGAGCGCCTGGCGAATGCCCCCCGCGAGTCCCTCGGCAGTCGGCTCGACGAGGAACGCCAGCGAGTCGTCGAGCAGCTGCGTGTGGGTGGGGATGCGCGTGGCCACCAGCGGCTTGCCGGAGGCGAGATAGGTGAAGACCTTGAACGGCGTGTTCTCGCCCTGGATGCGCGGGGAGGCGAGGACGTCGGCGAGGGCGAGGAACGCGGGCAGCTCGTAGGGCGGCCGCTTGCCCGAGAAGAAGCAGCGCTCGCCCGATCCCAGGGCGAGCGCGCGCTCGCGCAGCGTCGCGACCTGCTCGGGCTCTCCTCCCATGAACAGGAACTGCGCGGTCCGCACGAGGGGTGCCGCCTCCAGCAACCGCTCGACCCCCTGATACGGCTCGAAGTTCCCGGAGTAGAGGACGACCGGCATGGCCCGCAGGCCGAGCTCGCGCCGCAGCGCGATCGCCTCCGGCGTGTCGCGCGAGGGCGGGTCGTCCACGAGCGGGGGATCCTCGACCTGGAAGACACGCGCCCGCGGCGCGCGGGCTCGGACGGCGTCCGTCAGGCTCGAGCACACCGTGACGACGGCGGCGGCGGAGTTGAGGGCGTATCCCTCGAGCAACTCGGCGAGGCGGACGAGCGGCGAGCCGTCGGCGGCGAAGCCGGAGTAGCGGAGCTGGTCGGGGATCGACGAGTCGACGTCGGCCACGAGCGGCAGACGGAGCATTCGGGCGAGAGGAGCTGCGAGGTGCGCCGACTCCTCGACCGCGTGCACCACGTCGTAGCGTCGGGTCGCCATGCGCCAAGCGGCTTCGGCCATGAACGGAACGTCCAGCACAATCTTCGCGACGGAAGGACCCGCCTTCACGCGTCCCACCGGGAGGGACAGGCTGCGCAGGTGCCGCACGCCCCGCACCGGCTCGTCGCTTCCCTGGGGAAAAGTGAGGAGGTCGACCTCGTGGCCCATCTCGGCGAGGGCCCGCACCATGTGGAGGACGGCGAGCGGCGTTCCCCGCACCTCGAAGAACGGCTGGGGGGCGAGGAACAGTATCTTCAATGAGACAGGAATCTCTCCGCGTCGATGGCGGCCATGCAGCCCGTGCCCGCGGCGGTCACCGCCTGGCGGTA
>JBKPBQ010000546.1:0-3294 GCA_046726955.1 Acidobacteriota bacterium | reverse complement strand
GCCCTCCGGCCTCAGGGCCGCGAGTTGCCGTTGTCCATGTCGGAGACGATGAGCCACCGCCCGTCGGCGCCCTGCCGCAGGGTCAGGGTGAACTTGCCGGCGTCGGGCAGCCCGGCCTCGCGCGCGTAGCCGCCGAGGATGTAGCCGATCTTCCCCTCGGTCGCGTAGTGGAACGCCCGGAGGACGAGCGGGCCGCCCCGTCCCGTGTAGAGCTTCTCGATCGTTGCGCGACCGCGTACGGGCGGGGTCCCGCCCGAGAGCACGAAGCCGTCCTCGGCGAAGAGGGCGGCGAGAGCGGAGGGGTTCTTCGCTTGCCACGCTTGCTCGTAGTCACGTAGCACGCGGGCGAGCGCCGGAGGAAGCTCGATCGACGGCTGGCCTTCGGATTGCGGACCCTGCGCCTGCCCGCGTGCCCCGGTCGAACCGAGAAGTGCCAGTCCGGCCAGCACCCTGACGAGCCGTTGCCCGCTCAAAACCATGTGCGCCTCCGATACTCGTCGTACTCCTCCCCGAACGCTTCGTGCAAGACCCGATCTTCCTTGCGAATCCGCAAGAGCGTGACCCCGCCGAGCGCCACCATCGCCCAGAAGAGCAGCCAGACCTGCAGCGCGAGGAAAGAACCAACCGCGGCTGCGGTCCCGAAGAAGTACACGGGATGTCGGATCTTCGAGTAGAGGCCAGTGGTCACGAGCCGGCGCGCCTCCGCTCGAAACGAGAAGGCCGACCCGAGCTGGATCCGCGCCGTCACCCAGAGCGGAAACGCGATCGCCGCGAGCGCGATTCCCGCGATCCAGTATCGAGTCCGCGGGGCGACCACGATCGCGACGACGAGCACGGCCAGGTAGAAGGCCACGTCGCCCCAGACGAGGACATGCCGCCGCATCGGCTATTTCCGGTGCTTCGCCTCCGCGGCCATGTCCGCTCCCGTCTTCACGACGAGCTTCCGGCCGAAGGCCCGCTCGAAGCGCCGAGCCATCGTGCGCGGACGCCAGGCGAGGAGCTCCGGGACCCGGACCTCCACCTCGGTCTGACTCACGTGACAGTCGAGCGTGATCGGCTTGCCGTCCGGGCAGCGCTCCTCGATGTCGTCGGCGAGGACGAGGAGCGCGGCCGCGCGCTCGATCGCGGGAACGTCCTCCGCCCCCAGGAGAGGCGCGTACGACTTGTGCCCTGTGTCCTCGTCACCGGCCTGGCGGACGATCGCAGAGAGGAGCGCGATTGTGCGGTGGGTGAAGCCGTTCAGGTCGGTGGCGAGGACGATGTCGGCCACGTGCATGTGGCGGTCGAAGAAGTCGACGCTCCGGCCGATGTCGAGGATGCTCGCCGCCTCGGAGAGCGCCTCCTGGACCTCGGAGTCCGGCTTCAGCTCGAGCGCCCCCAGGAGCGTCTCCACGAGCTGCGTGCGCCGGCGGGCCGGCTCCTCCATCCAGCCGTCGAAGCGCTCGGCGAGCGCCGCGAGCGACGACTTCCTCACCGCGGCGGGCGCGGACAGACGGTCGGTGACCAGGCTCGTCGCCAGCCCTTCGCGGACACCCGACCCCGAGACCATGACCTCGGACGCGTCGAGCGCTTCCAGGAGCGTCTGGATCGCGAGCCCCCCCCCGGCGATTGAGTCCCCGCGGTCGTCGTTGAGTCCCGGGATCTCGTCGCGCTTCTTGAGCTTCGTGTCCACGACGCGCTCGACGATCTCTCGCAGCCGCTTCCGGCCGAGCACGTACCCGTGCAGCCGCGTGATCGGGTAGGCTGTGCGTGAGCGCAAGTCGATGCGGGCGAGGTTCCGCAGCGTCCCTCCCGTGCCCACGAGCTGCTCCCCCGTCTCGAGGGGAGCGATCTTCGCCTCCTTCAGCCGCTCCTGGACGTGGTCGCGGAGACGCCGCACCTCGCCCTTGCTCGGGGGATCGGAGTGCAGGAAGGCGTCGGAGAGGCGAAGCGAACCCAGGGGAAGGCTCGTCGCGCTCATCAGCCGCCGCTGCCGGAAGCGCGAGACCTGCATGCTCCCGCCCCCCACGTCGAAGAGGACGCCGTGCTCGACGGGCAGCCCGCCCACCGCCCCCAGGAACCCGAACCGGGCCTCCTCCTCGCCCGAGAGGATGCGGACGTCGAGACCGAGCTCCTTCCGCAGCCGGGTGATGAAGGCGGCGCCGTTCTCCGCGTCGCGCACGGCGGCGGTGGCGAGGGCGGCGATCTTCTCCGACCCGGTGCCCTTGGCGATCGCGTTGAAGTCGGCGATCGCCTCGAACGCCCGCGCGATGGCCTCGTCCCCGAGGCGGTGCGTCTCGTCCAGCTCGCGGACGAGGCGGAGCGAGGCCCGGCTCCCTGCGAGGAGCTGCAGGTGCCCGCCCGACTGGTAGCGGTAGACGACCACCCGCCCCGAGTTCGAGCCGATGTCGATGACCGCCACCGTGGTCGGCGGTTTCTCTTCGGGCATGACCGAAAGAGGCCCCCGGGAAGTCCCCGGGGGCCGCGAGATCAGCGCCTCACTTCACGAAGATCCGCACTTCGAGCACGAGCCCGAGCTTGATGATGTCCCCGAACACGTGCTGCTGGATCGTCTCGTTCAGCAGGTTCGTGCCCTTGAGGCTCGTGGTGACCTTGCCGTCGGCCCACTTCACGCCGAACGTGGCGTTGAGCATCGTGTAGGAGTCGGTGAAGCCGAAGTAGGGCTCGTTCAGAACGTCGGACCAGAAGGCCTTGTCCGCGTAGTTCACGGAGATGTTCCCCAGGTACCGGCGGCTGTTGTAGTTGAGCGCGATGTTGAACCGGTTCTTCGGCGGCACGCCGACCTCCGCGTTCGGATACACGAGCTGCCCCGAGGACGGCTCCTTGACGTCGGGAATCGTCTGGTACGAGTAGTTGGCGGAGGCGCTCAGCGCGTTCGTGAAGCTGTGGTCGATCGAGACCTCGACGCCGCGCTGCTGGATCGGGCCCAGGTTCAGGTACGAGAACACGGTGAAGGGCAGGCGGATCGGCCCTCCCAGCGCGGGGGGCACCTGGGCGATCGCAGCCATGATGAACGGGCTCACGACGATCGGCTGCTGGCCGACGACGGTGATGCCCGTGGCGGGATTCGTCGGCGAGTAGAAGTCGAGGCCGGGGAGTCCCGTGGGAAACTGCGCGGAGGGAAGCAGGTTGGTGAAGTTGATGTTCTGGTTCGTGCGGTTCTGGTAGACCGCGATGCCGAGCGTCGTGCGGTTCTTGATCGTGCCCGTGTAGGCGACCTCGAACGCGTCCAGGTGCTCCGGCTCCAGGCTGTAGTCGACGATATTGCTGCCCGCGCCGCGGACGGTCAGCAGG
>JBKPBQ010000545.1:0-16966 GCA_046726955.1 Acidobacteriota bacterium | reverse complement strand
CCCTACTACCTCGCGGGCATCGCGACGACCCGTCGCTTCCAGTACTCCGACAAGGAGAACAGCGGGATGACGCCCGCGTCGTTCCAGCTCGCCTCCGAGGACGTGGCGTTCCGGTCGGCGGACGGCGTCGAGCTCAAGGGTTGGTGGGTGCCCGCCGACGACGCGAAGGGCACGGCGGTCCTGGTCCACGGGCTGAACCGCTCGCGGATCGAGATGGTCCGCAAGGCGCCCTTCCTTCACGAGCACGGGTGGAATGCCCTGCTCTTCGACCTCCGGCACCACGGAGAGAGCGATGGAGCGGCCACGACGTTCGGCTCACGCGAGAAGGAGGACGTGCGCGCGGCCATCGCGTCCGCTCGATCCCGCTCGAACGCGCCCGTCGTGGTGTGGGGCGTGTCCCTCGGCGCGGCCTCCGCCGTGCTCGCCGCCGCCGAGGACCCCACGGTGGCCGGAATCGTGTGCGACAGCACCTACCGCAGCCTGCGAGACACCGTGCACCATCACCTGAACCTCTTCCGCGGCTTCGCCTGGTGGCTGGCCATCGTGCCCTCGTGGCCGGTGGCCGACGAGATCCTCTTCTGGATGGGCCGCCGCGGCCAGTTCGATCCCGACGGGGTGGACATACGCGCCGCGGCCAGCCGCCTGCAGGGGCGGCCGACGCTGTTCGTGGCCAACTCCGAAGACCGGCGCATGCCCAAGGAGATCGCCTTCGAGCTGCAGCAAGCGGCAGGAGAGAAGGCGCAGGTCCTCATCGTTCCCGGCAAGAGCCACGGGGGGGCCTGGCGTGACGGCACTGCCGCCTACGAGGCGGCGGTGACCGCGGTCCTCGACGCGGCCGCCGCGAGCGCCCCCGCGACGCGCGTGGCCGCGCGATGACACGAGAAGCGACGACGACCTATTGCCGGATCCCGGGGAGCGGGAGCCGGGGGAGTTGCCCGTGAACGAAAAGGACAAGCCGCATCACGTCCCGTTTCCCGAGGACGACAACGGAAACCCCCAGCCCCAGCCCACCTCCTACACGATGGTGGACCCGCGCTTCCGCCAGCACTACTTCGCCTTCTACAAGGAGACCTACAAGGCCTCGGTCATCGACCGGAAGACGAAGGAGCTCATCGCCATCGCGGCGAGCCTGGCCACGAAGTGCCAGGGCTGCCTCGAGGGGCACATCAAGAAGGCGCTCAAGTTCGGGGCGACGCGCGAGGAGATCTCCGAGGCGATCGCCATCGCCATCGGCGTCAACGCCGCCGCGATCGTGGACCTCACGGACATCGCGGCCGAGAACATGAACCTGAAGCTGTACTAGGCTTCACTGCGGAGGTCTTCCCCATGCGCTCGCCGCTCCTCGTGGCTCTCGCGTTCCTCGCTTCCGCATTCGTGTTCGCAGGAGGTCCCGTGCCCGATTCCCTCTACGCCCTCAAGACCACGACCCTCTCCGGCCAGCCCGCCGACCTCGGGCAGTACAAGGGGAAGGTCGCCCTCGTGGTCAACGTGGCCAGCCAGTGCGGCTTCACCCCGCAGTACGCCGGGCTCGAGAAGCTCTACGAGGAGTACAAGGACAAGGGCGCCGTCGTCCTCGGCTTCCCGAGCAACGACTTCGGCGCCCAGGAGCCGGGCACGCCCGAGGAGATCACCGAGTTCTGCAAGAAGAACTACGGCGTGACCTTCCCCATGTTCTCCAAGGTGGTCACGAAGGCCGGGGCCGACCAGTCCCCGGTCTACGGCTTCCTGGGCGCGAGCGGCTCGCTGCCGAGCTGGAACTTCGCGAAGTACGTCGTGGGCAAGGACGGAAAGGTCGTGACCTTCTTCAACAGCAAGGTCACTCCCGAGTCCAAGGAGCTGCGCGACGCCCTCGACGGGGCCCTTCAGAAGTAGGGCATCGTCATCCCGACCCGTCCGGCCCGCACGGGCATGAGCCGGAGCGTCCTTCCGTCCCTCGCCGCCCTCGGTGCGGTTGGGCTGGGGCTCCTCGGTGCGCAGCCCCGCGGAGCACCCGCGCCGCCGGTCGCCGACGTTCGCCCGCACGCCGTCGTCTCTCCCCACGGCACGCGGAACGACCCGTACTACTGGCTGCGCGACGACACGCGGTCGCGGGAAGACGTGCTGGGCTACCTGCGAGCCGAGAACGGCTACTACGAGGCGATGACCGCGGGAACCCGCGGTCTCTCTCGCAAGCTCTACCAGGAGATGGCGGCCCGGCTTCCCGCCCTCGACGAGAGCGTCCCCTGGCGCGACCGGAGCCATCTCTACTTCGAGCGGACCGAGGCGCGCCGGCAGCACCCGATGTATCTGCGCCGGCCGCTCGCCGGCGGCGGGGACGAGGTGCTCGTGGACGCCAACCGGGAAGCCCAAGGCAAGAAGTACTACTCGCTCGGGGGGTGGGCGGTAAGTGCTACGGAGGACCTCCTCGCGTTCCTCGAGGACACCGGCGGCCGCTACCAGTACACGCTGCGCTTCCGCGAGATCGTGACCGGGCGCGACCTCCCCGACCGCATTTCCGGCCTCCGGCCGCAGGCCGCGTGGGCGAACGACAACAAGACGATCTACTACGTCGAGAACGATCCGGTGACGCTCCTGTCCACGCGGGTCAAGAAGCACGTGCTTGGGAGCGATCCCGCGCTGGACCCTGTCGTGTACGAGGAGAAGGACACGAGCTTCTACCTCTCCGTCTCGAAGAGCGGCGACCGCCGCTACGTGCTGATCCAGCTCGAAAGCACGGTGTCGAACGAGTGGTGGGCGCTCGACGCCGCCCTCCCCGCGCCAGAGCCGCGCTGTCTCGCCCCCCGCGCGCGGGACATCCGCTACGACGCCGACCACGTGGCCGACCGGTGGGTGTTCCGTACCGACTGGCAGGCCCCGAACTACCGGGTGATGGCGGTGGCCGACGCCGAGATCGGCGACCGCGCGCGGTGGAAGGAGGTGCTGCCCCACGATCCAGCCGTTTTCGTCGAGGACGTCGTGGTGTTCCGCGACTACCTGGCCGTGAGCGAGCGCAGCGACGCCCTCCTCCGCATCCGCATAGTGCCCTGGGGCGCGCCGGAGAAATCGCACTACGTCCGCTCCGACGAGCCGGCCTACGCCGCGGCGCCGTCGATGAACGTCGAGCAGGACACCCGCACTCTGCGCTACAGCCAGAGCTCGCTCGTCAGCCCTCCGACGGAGTACGAGGTGGACATGGCCACCGGAGAGCGGCGGCTCCTCCAGGCGAAGACGGTGCCCGGCTACTCTCCGGGAAACTACCTCACCGAGCGGGTGTGGGCTCCCGCGCGGGACGGCACCCGCGTGCCCGTGTCGCTCGTCTACCGCAAGGGGTTCGCGAAGGACGGAGAAGCCCCGCTCTACCAGTACGCCTACGGCGCCTACGGCGCGTCGACCGATCCCGTCTTCGACGCGACGTGGATCTCCCTCGTCGACCGCGGCTTCGTGTGCGCGATCGCCCACGTCCGCGGGGGACAGGAGATGGGGCGCGCCTGGTACGACGGCGGACGGCTCCTCCAGAAGAAGCACACGTTCACCGACTTCGTGGACGTCACGGACTACCTCGTCCGGGAGAGGTACGCCGCCGCGGACAAGGCCTTCGCCTCGGGCCTGAGCGCGGGCGGGCTGCTCATGGGCGCCGTCGCGACCTTCGCCCCCGAGAGGTACCGGGCGGTCGTGGCCAACGTCCCCTTCGTGGACGCGGTCACGACCATGCTCGACGAGACGATTCCCCTCACCTCGAACGAGTTCGAGGAGTGGGGGAACCCGAAGGAGAAGCGCTACTACGACTACATGCTGTCGTACTCCCCGTACGACAACGTCGGAAAGCAGCGCTATCCCGCGCTGCTGGTCACGACGTCCCTCAACGACTCGCAGGTGCAGTACTACGAGCCGGCGAAGTGGGTGGCGAGGCTCCGCGCGGCGCGACCGGGCCCCCCGCTCCTTCTCTTCCGGATCGACATGGCGGGCGCGCACGGGGGGATGCCGGGGCGCCTCGAGAGCCTGAAGGAGAGGGCGGAGGAGTACGCGTTCATCCTGGGGCGGCTCGGTCGGCGCGACTAAGGCAGAGCGCTACTCCCTCGCGGCGAGGAACCTCTCGCGCAGCCAGTCGGGAAGAGGCGTCGGCCTGAAGCTCGCGATGTCCACGAGGACGGCGGTATTGCGTCCAATGAACACGGGCTTTCCGGCCACCGACCCTTCGTAGCGCATGGTCACGGACGAGCGCCCGACCTTCTCGACGCTCACGTCGATGTCCACGTGGACGCCGTAGTGGACGGGGGAGAAGAACTCCATCTCCACCTTCACCGTGGGGAAGGCGATCCCGCTCTTGTGGACCTCCGGGTACGGCCGTCCCACGTGCCCCACGAAGAAGTCCTCGAAGGCCTCGTGGAGGAAGTTCACGAGGTTGGGGTAGTAGGCGATACCCGCCCCGTCCAGATCGCCGAAGCGGACGAGGATGCTCGTCCGGAACACGCTCAAGCCTTGCTGCCCAGGTGCTCCATGATGCTCAGGGCCAGGATGTCGGCGAGGGCGGTGTAGAGGGCCTCGCCCTCCTCCGCGCTGGCCGCGGTGGGATCCCCGAAGTAGGCGTCCTCGCCCCCCGCCTCCACGAACGTCTTGGCGCCCTTCTTGAGCGCGGGCATGAGCCCGTCGAATGGAGGCAGGCTGATGCGCGTCTTCTCCCGGACCTTCTCCGGGCTCGCCGCCATCACCAGGGACGTCTCGAAGGAGCCCGCGTGGTCACCCGCGAGGAAGGCCTCGCCGAGCTTCTCCGCCCAGCGCTTCTTCGTGATGTCGGTGAAGCAGACGTTCGCGCCCGCCTTCACCGCCTCCTCGACCGCCTTCTTGACCGTCTCCACGTGCGCGGGCTCGAGGTGGATGTTCACGATGGCCACGGTGCGGAAACGCTTGGCGAGGGCCACGCACAGGTCGCGGAGGAGCGCGGTGGCGGTGGCCGCGGGCAGGCTGATCGTGCCCGGGAAGTCCGCGCCGAAGTCGGCCACCGTGAAGTTCACCGGAGGTGCTATCAGCGCGGAGATGCTGCGCTGCTTGAGCTTGGCCACGGTCCGGCGGCACATCTCCACGGCGATGATGCTGTCGGCGGAAACGGGAAGGTGGGGACCGTGGGCCTCGGTGGCTCCCACGGGGACGAGGGCGAGGGGACGGTCCTTCATCGCCTGCTCGACCTCGGTCCAGGTCATCTCGGACATCAGCACGTTCTCAGCCATGGTCCTCGAGAAGGATGCGCTCTCCTTCGCTCCTTTCCTGCATGCTGCGTTGGTTGGCGGGGTTCTCGGACGGTTCTCCGATCGGCCTTTTTATACTCGATCGCGTCGGACTCTGCCACTACCCGGGCGAGGGCCGCGGTCTCAGCCCCGGACCGGCCGCGCCCGGTACAGGGAGACCTGGGCCGCGAGGAGGACGAGGCGCAGGGTGATCCGGAAGACGATCACCGCCTGGAAGAGGACGAGAGTCACCAGCTGGCTCTTGTATCCCGTGGTCACGAACCGGTCGTCGAACGCGGCCCAGAGAGCCAGCCCGACGACGCCGGCGAGGCCCCACACGAGGTACTGCCCCGCCACCCGCCCCAGGTTCCCGAGCGTGAACCCGAGGCTCGTCAGGAACGCGAGCACGGCGCTCGACCGCTCCTCGAGGACGATTGCAACCTTGGCGAAGGACGAGAGGGCGTGGATGAACAGGATTCCCAGCAACAACAGGGCGTGGCGGCCGAAGAGCCACGCGAGGGCCGCCGTCTCGGACACGGTCTCCCGAGCCTGGCCGTCGACCCAGGACGCGAACGGGCGGTTCAGCAGGAAGAGGACACCCGTCGCGAAGAGGGCGAGGAGGGACACTCGGAAGAGCCGGCCGAAGTAGAAGCCCGAGCCGTGCAGCAGGCCGCGCACGGTCCACCCTCCGGACGGAGCGCGGAGCACGCCGAGGAGCCCCCCGGTGAGGAAGAGCTGGACGAGCCAGTAGAGGAAGCCGACGGTGAGGAGGACGCCGTCCAGCGTGGGCGCGCGGTCGTCGCGCTCCTCGGAAGGCGCCATCGGCGGCTCGACGTGGAAGAACCGCAGGGGCAGGACACCGCGAAGCAGCTGGTCGAGGTTCTTGAAGGCGAAGCCGGTGCCGAAGATGTCCGGGCCGAAGCTCCCCGTCCACCCCTTCTGCTCCTCCGACCACTCCTTCCACCAGTCGTAGTCGAAGCCGTTCATCATCGAGACGGACGCGCCCTTGTTCCGCAGGTCCCGCTCGAGCGTCTCGAGGAGCGGCCCCGCCAGGAGCCGCGCGAGGAGCAGGTTCGGCAGGAGCAGCAGCAGCACGAGGCCCCAGTTCCGCCGGACCGCGTTCCATCCTTCGCGGAAAGAGTCGATCATGCGGTCTATCCCAGGAGCAGGTGCAGCTCCAGCAGGTTCTGGAGCCAGAACATCCAGCGCGCCGCCCACTTCGTGGCCGCGCGCTCCGCGGGTCCCGTGTCCGCGATCCAGACGTTGTTGCCGCGGTCCACGTCGAGGGCGATCTTGTTCCCGGGATCGACGACCGCCCGCACCACCTTCGACGCGTCCGTGTAGCTGAACCGCTTCCAGCGGTCCTTGCCGTCCCAGGTCTCGACGACGGAGCGGCCGTCCGCGAAGTCCACGCGCAGCTCCACGGGGAGCCGCGCCTCGCCGAGCCGCCGCACCGTGACCTTCGACTCCCAGGGGCCGGTCGGCTTGCCCTCGCGGTTCCGGCTCGGAGTGAGCACGAGCGCGCCGTCCTTGCCTTCGCTCCAGCCTTCGAGCTTCCGCACCGGCGAGACGTCCGCGCTCACGGCGTAGTCCACGAGGCTGCTCGAGTAGAACGTCTCGTCGAAGAACCAGCGGTAGTCCTTCCCCGTGACCTCGTTCACGACCGCGATGAAGTCGGAGGTCGTGGGGTGGGCGAAGCGGTAGCGCCGCGCGTAGGTCCGCATGATGCGGGTCATGGTCGCGTCCCCGACGAGGCCCTCGAGCGTCTGCAGCGTTAGCCCGGGCTTGCCGTAGGAGTTGATGGTGTAGGAGCCGGAGGTGCGGTACTCCCAGCCCGCCCGCGCCATCACGTCCGTCTGCCCGTTCTCGCGGAGGCTCTCGAGGTTGTCGCGGCCGCGGCCGATGAAGACGCCGGGCGCCACCACGGGCCACCCTGTCCGCCCGCCCCGCCCGATCGTGAAGCCGAAGTAGCGCCGGCCCCAGCCCTTCGGACCGAGCGCGTATTCGATCGCCTTGCCCTGCGTGTACGTGTTGAAGCCCTCGTCGAGCCAGGCCTCCTCGAACTCGTTGTTGCCCACGAGGCCGTACCAGAACTGATGGCCGCACTCGTGGATGGTCACCGAATCCGGGCTCTGGAGGGTGGGGGGAGCGAAGACGAAGGCGCCCCCTGTGAAGAGCGTCGGGTACTCCATCCCTCCCGAACCGGAGCGCCAGGCCGGATCGACCACCGTGATCTGCGGATACGGATACGGCGCCGACCACGTGCCGTAGGTCCGCAGCGCGGTCTTCGTGGCCTCGAGGTAGCGGTCCGCGAGGTGCGCGTGCTCGGGCTGGACGAGGAGCCGGATCTCCACCTTCGGGTACCCGGGATCGTCGAACGTGGCCTTCCTCTCCACGTAGCGCCGGCTCGCCGTCCACGCGAAGTCGTGGACGTCCTCCTGGACGAAGCGCAGCGTCTTCGTCCCGTCGGGGTTGTCCTTCGTCTCCTCGAGCCGCCCCGTGGCGCCGACCACGAAGTCGCGGGGGAGCGTGAGGCTCACGTCGTAGACGCCGTAGTCCGCGAAGAACTCCGTCCACGGGTGGAACTGGTGGGCGTTCCACTTGCCCTTCCAGAAGACTCCGATCTTGGGGAACCACTGCACGATGAAGTTGTAGTCGTGCACCCAGCCCGCGCGGCCCACGGTGCCGTAGGGAACGAGCGCCTTCCACTCCACGCGGAAGCGGACGGTCGCCCCGGGCGCCACCGCCCGCGCCGTCTTCACCTCCATCACCGTCCGGTCGTCGGCGTTTCCGTCGTCGGGAGCGATGAACTGCGGCTTCAGGTCTTCTTCGGGCTCGAGCCGCCGGATGGCCGTGACGTCGATGTAGCCGAAGGTGCGGTCCTCGCCGGCCCCGAGGATCGGCCGGCGGCGTCCGCCGCCGCCGCGGGCCGTGGTCGAGAGGTTGTTGCGGAAGGCGTTCCAGTAGAGGTGGAAGGGGAACCGGTCGAGGGTCTGGTCGGACGTGTTCCGCCACGTGAGCACGAGCGACCCCGTCACCTCGTGCTTCTCGGGGTCGAGCCGGGCCTCCATCGTGTAGTTGGCGTTGCGCGGCGACTTGTCGGGAAGCGGGGGAAGTCCTTCCTCCATGGGCGGGGGGAGCGCGGGCGCACCCGCCTCGCCGCGGGCGGAAGCCCAGGCGCCGGCCAGGCATACCCCGGCCCCCACGAGGACGACCGCTCGCCATTGCCAGGCACCCTTCGGCAGAATGCGGGGATTCTACACGCGGGTCCGGCGGATCAGAAGGTGATGGACAGGCCCCCGGTCAACTGGAACCACTGCGGCCGGAAGACGATGGGGTCCAGCCGCTGCTGCACCTGGGCGAGGAGGAGCTGCTCGACGGCGTTGAGCGGACGGTTGTCCGCCGGGGCCCAGGTCACCGTCTCCTCCGAGAAGCGGAAGTACCGCCCGTCGGCGATCAAGGCAACCTTGGCGTTGAACGGGATGCGAAGGAGGATCCCTCCGTTGAACCCCCAGCGGCTCTGGCCTTCCATCGTGGGCTGAACGACCGCGGCGAAGGGGAGCGTCGAGACCTCGAGCTCCTGGTTGCCCACGTTGACAGCACTCACGCCGAGCGCGATGTTCTGGCGCGCGGTGACCTTGAACGACGGAAGATAGGAGACACCACCCGAGACTCCGAGGGCGAACCGGCCAGGAGTGTGGAACTTCAGGTTGAACGAGATCGGGGTCAGGGTGTCCACGTTCACCGACCCCGTGCCGAGGTTGAGCGTGGAGGTGAGGGGCGGGAAGGGAGGCAGCGTGAGGCTCACGTCGTAGGTGGCGCCCGCGGTCTTGATGTCGACCTTCGCGAAGTCGCCGCGCACCTCGAGGCCGACGGCGGAGGCGAAGTAGAACGTGCCGCCGATCCCCCAGGCGCTGGATCCCTGGGCGTCGAGCTTGAAGGTTCCCCCCTGCCGGATCGTGAGGCCCGGGATGGGGAGGGACACCGGCCCCGGGTCCCACGTGATCGTCTGGCTGTAGAACGGGAAGGTCACGCCGTAGCTGCCGTAGATCTCGAACTCCCCGGCGGCCGCGGCGCGCGGGAGGACGACGACGGCCAGGAGCGCGACGGCGAGGCGCAGGAACGGCAGGATGAGGGCATTTTTCATCATTGGTTCCAATCTAGAGGATGAGGGCGTCAGGAGAGGTCCAGACGGCCGGGGTCGAACGGCTGCGCGGCCCGCCGGGGCCCTTCGGCCAGAGGGTGCAGGTCACGAGGCGGTGGTGCTGGTCCTCGTCCTCGCAGAACGGGCAGAAGACGCAGGCTCGAAGCTCGGTGTCGGCTCCCGCCTCCCACTTCCGGGGAAGGTCGGGATCGGCGAGCAGGGCCCGGGCCATGCCGACGAGGTCGGCGCGCTCCTCCCGCAGGATGGACTCGGCCTGGGCGAACGTGTGGATCTTCCCGGCTGTCACCACCGGAATCCGGGACCCGGCCTCACGGATCGCGGTCCGGATTCCCGTGGCGAGATGAGTGTTCACGCCGTCCGGGTCCTTCTTGTCGCGAGGGATGCACTTCCTGCCGCTCCAACCCGTGTAGGGGTAGGCGGCCTCCCCGACCGCGGGCTGGCGGGCGTCGTCGAACTTGCCTCCGCGCGAGATCGAGAGGAAGTCGAGCCCCGCGCGGGCCAGCTCCACGCCGATCGCCTGGGCGTCCTCGAGCGTGTTGCCGCCGATGCTGCCGTCCTCGCTGCGGATGTCCTCCGAGCCGAGGTAACGGCAGCCCACGAGGAAGTCCCTTCCCGCTTCCTCGCGCACGGCACCGATCACCTCGCGGGGAAGCCGGAGGCGGTTCTCCAGCGAGCCTCCGTACTCGTCGGTGCGGCCGTTCGTGACGGACAGGAAGGAGGCCATCGTGTAGGCGTGGGCGAAGTGCAGCTCGACGCCGTCGAAGCCCGCGGCGCGGGCCCGGCGCGCGGCGCCCGCGAACCAGCCGGGGATCTGCCGGATCTCGTCGCGCGAGAGATCCTCGATCGTCTGACGGTAGCCGAACAGGAAGTCGCGGCGGTCGCGCGGGCTCGGCAGCCAGCGCTCGACCTCGCTCTCGAACTCCGCGTCGCTCCGCGACAGGACGTCCGGCGCGAGCCGGCCCCGCTGCACCGCGTCCTCGAGGAACTCGCGCGCGGCCTTCCGGCGGGCGATCTTCAGGAAGTCGATGATCTGGGGGACGACCAGCGAGCGGGGGGCCGCGCGCTTCATCTCCGCGACCAGAGTCTCGAGGCCGGGCACGTACCGGTCGTGGGAGAGCCGGAGGAGCGGCCCGCTCGCCACGTCGCGGATGCCCGTGGCCTCGAGCACGATCATGCCCGCGCCGCCCCGCGCGTAGCGGAGGTAGATCTCGCGGACCGCTTCCGTGACGAAGCCGTCCTCGGTGCCGCGCCACGTGACCATGGCGGGCAGCCAGATGCGGTTGGGCAGCGTGAGCCCGCCGCGGCCGAGGGGGAAGGGCGTGAGGAGGAGGGAGCGCTCGCGCTCCGGGAGGGTCGCCCTCAATCCTCCTCGCCCTCGTCCTCGCCGCGCATCTCATTCTCGATGCCCTGGTCCATGAGGCGTCTCTTCAGAGCGTCGAAGCCGCGGCGGTCGGGGCCCTTCTCCTCGCGGAAGCTCTCCAGGATCTCCTCCAGACGGTCGAGCCGCCGCGCGAGCTGGCCCACGAGATCGGCGTCGAGCTTCTGCCCGCCCTCGACGAGGCGGGCGAAGCTCTTCTCGTCTCCGTAGGCCCCGAGCGCCTCCACCAGCCGGGCGCTCAGGCTGTCCGCGGCCTCCACGAGCTCGCTTTGCAGCAGCGAGTCGTGAACGAGGGAGAGGGCGTCCTCGATGTCCTCGTCCTGCCAGTCCGCGCGCAGCTTCGCCCACGCGTCGGGAGGGAGCTCGAGGCCGTCCGGCCCCTCGTCGGCGTTGGCCGCGATCTCCCCGCAAAGGTCCACGATCCGTCCCATCAGCGCTTCTCCTTAAAGACCGCCCCCGCGATGACCAGCTTCTGGATCTCGCTGGTCCCCTCGTAGATGCGCAGGGCCCGCACCTCGCGATAGAGGCGCTCCACCGTCGATCCTCGCATGACTCCCGCCCCTCCGTGGATCTGGACCGCGCGGTCCACCACGCGCTGCGCCATCTCCGTGGCCGCGAGCTTGGCCGTCGCCGACTCCTTGGTGATCCGCTCCTGGCCGCGGTCCTTCGTCCAGGCGGCGTGGCGGACGAGGAGCCGCGCCCCCTCGAGGTCCACGTGCATCTCCGCGATCGCCAGCTGCGTCGCCTGGAACTCGGCGAGCGTCTTTCCGAACTGCCGGCGGGCCTGCGCGTGGCGCACGGCCTCGTCGAAGGCCCTCGACGCGAGACCGCAGGCGGCGGCGCCAACGCTCGGCCGGAACGTATCCAGGGTCGCGAGGGCGAGGCCCATGCCTCGTCCCTCCTCGCCGAGCAGCACCGCGGGCACGCCGTCGAGATGGACCTCGCCGATCGGGTGGGGGGCGATGGGCTCGAGCGGCTTGATCGAGAGGTTCGGCGCCTCCGCGTCCACGAGGAACATCGACAGGCTGCCCGCGCCCGGGGCGTCCGAGGTGCGGGCGAGGACGGTGTAGAGCCCGGCGATGCCGGCAATCGAGATGTAGGTCTTGGTGCCGCTGAGCCGCCAGATGTGACCGTCCCGGGTCGCGGTAGTGCGCACGGCGGCGAGATCGGAGCCGGCCTCGGGCTCCGTCACCGCGAAGGCGCAGAGGACCTCGCCTTCGACCACCGCGGGCAGCCAGCGGCTCTTCTGCACGTCGGTCCCCGCGCGGCTCAGGGGGAATGAGCCGAGCCCCTGCATGGCGAAGGCCGTGTCCGCGAGCGACGAGTAGTAGGCGAGTCCCTCTCGCACGGCGACGAGCGAGCGCAGGTCCATCCGGCCGAAGGGAGGCGGCACGGCTGCGGCCAGTAGGTTCGAGCGGCCCAGCCGGAGCGCCACCTCGCGCGTGCGTCCGGCGGGGTCGCGCTCTTCCTCGGCTCCCGCGCGGAGGAACTTCTCCCCGAACTCCCGGACGCGCTCGGCGAGGGCGAGGTGGGATTCCTCGAGGAAGGGATCGTTCCGCTCGTCGTTCACTCGGGCGCGCCTTCGAAGCGCGGGGGCCGCCGGGCGCGGAACGCCTCGAAGCCCTCGCGGAAGTCGGGGCCGGTCATGAGCTCGGCCTGGACCGCGGCCTCGTGGTCGAGCGCGCTCCAGACGTCCATGTGCATCTCCTTGTTGAGGGCGTCCTTGGTGGCGGCGAGGCCGGCGGCCGGCCCTCGGGCCAGCGTCTCCGCCACCTGCCGGGTCTCCTCGTCCAGGCGGTCCGCCGGGACGACGCGGTTGTAGAGGCCGATGCGCAGCGCCTCGGCCGCGTCCGTGAACGCGCCCGTCATCAGCAGCTCGGTGGCCCGCCCCAGGCCGACCACGCGCGGGAGCAGGTAGGCCGCGCCCATGTCGGCGCCGGCCAGCCCCACCTTCACGAAGAGGAACGCGATCTTCGCGCTCTCCGCGGCCACGCGGAAGTCGGCGGCGAGGGCGATGGCGGCGCCCGCCCCGGCCACCGTCCCGTTCAACGAGGCCACGATCGGCTGGGGGAGCGCGCGCATCGCCCGCACGAGGTCGCACGTCAGGCGCGTGAACTCGAGGAGGCCGGCGCGGTCCCGGTGGAGAAGCTCGCCGATGATGTCGTTCACGTCGCCGCCCGTGCAGAACGCGCGGCCCTTGCCCGTGAGGACGACCACGCGGACGTCTTTCTGGGTGGCGAGGGCCCGGAAGGTCTCGGTCAGCTCGCGGTAGACCTCGAAGGTCAGGGAGTTGAGCGTGTCCGGACGGTTCAGCGTGAGGCGGACGATCGGGCCCGCCTGCTCGAACAGGAAGCTCCGGGGCGTCATGGCTTCTCGAACGCCTCCAGGAAGCGGCCCAGCGACTCGCGAAGGTCGGCGAGCGCCGAAGGCGGAACGCTGGCGAGCAGCCGGGCGAGATCGCGTCGGTGGGCGGGAAGCGCCGTCTCGTTCCGGCGCCGGCCTTCGGCCGTGAGCTGGATGCGGACCGTCCGGCGATCCTGGGGAACCGCCTCGCGCCGCACCAGCCCGTGCTGCTCCAGGCGAGCGACGATGCCCGTGACGTTGCCCGCGGTCACGAGCAGCTCGCGCGTCAGCTCCTTGGGCGTCATCCCCTCCGGCCGGCGGTCGAGCTGGGCGAGGACGTCGAACTGCGGGAGCGTCAGCCCTTCGGGAACGAGCCGGCGCACCTCGCGCAGCACGAGCCCGTGCGCCTTGAGTAGGCGCAGCCAGACGGAGAGGGCGAGCGCGGGTTCGGAGGGCCGCGCGCGACGGTCCACGCGGGGGGCAAGCTTCTTCACAGGACAGCCACCGCCTCGATCTCCACCTTGGCGTCGTCTTCGAGCAGGGACTTGACCTCCACGAGCGCCATCGCCGGGTAGTGGCGTCCCATGCGCTTCCGGTAGGCCTCGCCGATCGCCTTGGCCGCGCTGCGGTACTCGTTCTTGTCGGTCACGTAGATGACGAGCCGCGCCACCGACTCCGCCTTGCCGCCCGCCGCCCAGACCACGGTGAGCACGTTGTCGAGGGCCTGGTCGAACTGGGCCACGAGGTCGCTCGACACCATGCGCCCCTCGCGGGTCCAGCCGATCTGCCCGGCCACGAAGACGAGCTCGCCGTGGCCCGAGACGCCATGGCTGTAGCCGCGGGGCTTGGCGAGGCCGTCCGGGTTCACGGTCTTCAGTGTCATGGCGTCTTCCTCGATGGATCCGTCACATCCGCGACCCGCCGTCCACGTTCAGCCCCTGACCGGTGATCCCGCGCGCGGCCTCGCCGCAGAGGTAGACGACGAGCGCCGCGACCTCTTCCGACGTCACCATGCGCTTCTGCGGCGAGAGCTCCTCGAGGTGCTTGCGGATCTCCTCGGGAGAGCGGCCGGTCTTCTCGGACATGCGCGCGATGCCGCCGTCGGTCATCGGGGTGTCCACGTAGCCCGGACAGACCGCGTTCACGGTCACGCCCTTCAGCGCGACCTCGAGCGCCGCGACCTTCGTGAGGCCCAGCACCCCGTGCTTGCTCGCCGCGTAGGCGGCGATGTAGGGCATGGCCGACTTGCCAGCGATGGAGGCGATGTTCACGACGCGCCCCCAGCCCCGGCCCGTCATCTCGGGCAAGGCCTCGCGCATCCCGTAGAAGACGCCCGAGAGGTTGACCGCGATGACCTGGCTCCACGTCTCGTCGGTGGTGCGGGCGAGGGGAGCGGACGGTGCGATGCCGGCGCCGTTGACGAGGATGTCCACGGGACCGAGGCCCGCGCGGGCGGCGGCAAAGAGCGCCTTGACGTCCTCGGGCTTCCCGACGTCGGCGCCCACGGCGAGCGCTTTTCGGCCGAGACCGCGGACTTCCTCGGCGACCGCTTCGATCTCCTTCAGCGTCCGCGCGGAGAGCGTCACGGCGGCTCCCTGCCGGGCGAGGGCGAGGGCGGTGGCGCGGCCGATGCCGCGTCCGCCGCCCGTGACGAGGCCGTGGCGTCCCTGCAAGTCCATGATCGTTGAAATCTAAATAAACGCGGCCGCCGGGTCAAGCGGCGGAGGGCTTTTGCCGAGAAGTTCCCGGGAATGGAATGGCGTGTGCGCGCGATCACATCTAAAGGCCTGTAAGAGCAGTCTTTACGCTTCTTTGCAGATCCATTTGGCGGGCCGTTCGTAGACATGTTTGAGGCTGGCAGACGGGGGACCGGCCCGATCGAGGAGAGCGCCATGATCCTTCGAGGCACTGCGTTAGCCGTCGGGTTCCTGCTCGTCACCACGGTGGCGACCCACGCCGACGACGCGACGGTGCAGGGCAAGATCGAGTCCCGCCTGGCGAAGGCCGGGCTGGACAAGACGGGGAACCTGCAGGTCGAGGTCAAGGACGGTGTGGCCACCCTCACCGGGATCACACTCAGCCTCCACGACCGCCGGCGGGCGGAGGAGGCCGCGCGCAAGGAAGCGAAGACCGTCGACAGCCGAATCCAGGTGTTCCCGGAGAAGCGGTCGGACCGTGAGCTCGAGAAAGGCGTCACCGACGCCGTCCTCGGCTACGTCTACTACGGCGTCTTCGACAGCATCGGCGCGAGCGTGAACGACGGTGTGGCGGTCCTCCAGGGCTCGGTCCGCGACGAGTATCGCCGCGACCAGATCCTCGACCGCGTGGAGCGTGTGCCCGGGCTGCGCGACGTGCGGAGCGAGATCCGCGTCCAGCCGGTCTCCTTCTTCGACGACCGCCTGCGCCGCGAGCTCGTGAATCGGATCTACTACGATCCCAACGGCCTCTTCGTCCGCTTCGCGAGCGCGCCGAACCCGCCGGTCCGGATCGTGGTGGAGAACGGCCGCGTCACGCTCACCGGCTACGTGGGCACCGAGCTCGAGCAGCGCGTTCTCACCAACATCGCGCGCGGCACCCTCGCCTTCCAGGTGGACAACCAGGTCCAGCTCGAGAGCGACCGCGCGCGCGAGGAGGCACGGGCGACGACGCACGAGAGCTGATTCGGTCCATTCATCCCTTCATACCCGGGCGGGCGGCGGCTTTCGAAGCCGCCGCCCCTTTTTCGTGCGTGTGGTAGGCTGCCGTCCTTTCCGTCAACAGGTGGGTCGTGCGGGTTGCGCTAGCGGCGATAGCGGGTCTCGTCGTCGTCGTGCTCGTGGGCGCGCCCCTATTGGGCTGGCCACCCGTCGTCCGACTGCCGGCGGTGCTCCTGCCGGCGCTGGCGCTCGCCCTCCTGGCGGTGCGTCCACGCTGGCGCGAGCTGCATCGCCGCGCTGGCGAGTGGCAGCCGTCGCCGCGACAGGTCCTCGTCGCGGCCGTCGTCGTCGGCCTCGCGCTCTTCTGGTACGTGCTCACGCGCTTCCAGTCCGGCCAGATCAACGCCATCGACTTCACGATCTACTACGACCGGCCGTGCTTCCAGACGGTGAACGGCCGACCCCTGTTCGTCGAGGTCTCGGACACGCCCGGGTTCTCCTTCCGTGGCGAGCTGGCGGACCACGCGTACTGGGCGATGCTCCCCGTGTGCTCGCTCTACGCGCTCCACCCCACGCCGATGTGGCTGCACGCGCTGTCCGCGCTCGCGGTCGCGGCCGGGGCGTGGCACGTCGTCCGGATCTGCCGGCGCCTGGGCCTGGGAGGCGCGCTCACGGCCGCGAGCGCCCTCGCCTTCGTCTTCAACGACAACACCGCGCGCACGCTCAACTACGGCTTCCACCCCGAGGTGCTCTACGCGTGGCTCGTCCCCTGGATGATCGACGCCGCCCTCGCCGGGGCCCGCGCGTCGTTCGTGCTGGCGGTGGTCGCGACCGTGCTCGTCAAGGAGGACGCGTGCCTGCCGCTCTTCGCTGCCTCCGTTGGGATCGCGCTCCACCGATACCGAAGCCTGTCCCGGCCCGATCGCCTCCTATACCTGGTGCTGCCCACCGCGCTCGCCGTCGCCAACCTCGCCTTCTTCTACGGCTTCGTGCTGCCTCGCCTCCTCGGCGACACCCGGCCCACCTACGCGCACTTCTGGGGGAACTTCGGAGCGACTCCCGCCGAGGCCGTCCTCGGCATGGCCGCGCATCCCTGGCGGGTCGTCCAGGGGATCGCGAGGTCGGGCATCTTCAAGGCCCTCGCCCCGTTTCTCTTCCTGCCTCTCGTGGGTTGGCGGTGGTCGGTGGGAACCCTGCCCATCGTCGCTCTCTACGGCGCGTCCGCCAATGACCAGGTCCAGGC
>JBKPBQ010000544.1:0-3619 GCA_046726955.1 Acidobacteriota bacterium | reverse complement strand
GAGGACGTGTCCGCCCGCCATCGACTCGACGTCCACGGCCCGGACGCTTGGGGCGACGACGTTGCGGGGGCCGAGCTCCGACAGGTACAGGAAGTCGAAGGCCGCGATCGAGGACGAGACGCGGTCGAGCGGCATCCCGGTCAGTCGGCTCCGCTCGATGGCGAGCTCGACGAGGTGCAGCTTCTCCACGATGTCGAGGACGAGGCGGGCGTCCGTCCGGTTGTACTCCACGAAGCGAGGCCGGTCGTCCGCGAAGAGCCGCAGGATCTCCTCCGCGCGATCCGGTCCGGCCACGTGCTTGCCCTCGCCCAGGATCTCGCGCGCGGCCCCGTCGAGCGTGTAGTCGTCGAGGCGGATGAAAGCACCCCTGACCAGGTAGAGCCCGTCGAGGATGACGCGCCCGGGGACTTGCGCCTGCGCTCCGGTCTCGCTCCGAAGCCGGACGGGCCCGGGACCGCGGCCGAGGTGCAGGGGAACGCGGTGCCGCTGCGCGAGGCGAACGAGCACGGGGAGATCGAAGTCCACGATGTTCCAGCCGGTGAGGACGTCGGGGTCGAGCTCGCGGACGCGAGCGGCGAAGGCGGCGAGCAGCTCCTTCTCGGTCGCGAACGGCAGGGCGCCCGCGGGGACGTCCCAGCCGGCGGGATTGAGGATCAGCACCTCCGAGGCGCCCGCGCCGTGGAGGCCGATGGAGAGCAGGCGTCGCGCTCTCGGGTCGGTCTCGATGTCGAAGGACAGGACGCGGAGTCGGGGACTCCAGTCCGACGGTGATACGTCCGGATCGTCGAAGACGGCGCCCACTCCCGGCTCGGCGCGCGACGGTCCCGTGATCGCGAGCGCTCCCTTGATCTTCCGGTCGATCAGGAACCGCATCGCGAACCGCACGTCCGCCTCGTAGCACGGGATCGCGGACTGGATGAGCCGCTGGCGCAGCGGAGGCGCGTCGGCGGGCGTCGCGACCTCCACGCGGACGACGGGCTCGCCTTCGAGTGTCGTCTGCCCCGTCGGTGCAAGTGGCTTCGCGCGCATCGCCCGGGCGCGCTCCGCATCGGCAGCGCGGACGTAGAAGTGCGGGACCTGCCGCGTGTCGCGCAGGAGGAACTTCCGGCCGTCCTCGAGGCGGCCGTAGAGGTGGACGACCGGCCGCTCGCCCTCGACGCGGTAGCTCGGTTGGAGGATGAACCCGCGGACGGTGTCGGCCATGGCGGAGAGCTACAGACTAGCGTGGCTCGCCGGCGTTGGGGTGTAGTCTTCGAGGATGGAGCTGGGCCGGCTTGTCGCGCTCGTCGAGAAGGTGCGAGCCACGACCAAGAAGCTGGAGAAGACGGCGCTCATCGCCGAGTTCCTCCGGCAGACGACGGGACGCGAGACCGAGCTCGCCGCGCTCTACCTGACAGGAGCGCTGCCCCAGGGCCGCGTGGGCATCGGCCACCAGACGATCCAGGCCGCGGCGCCGGACGGTCCCGCGTCGGGCGAGCCCCTCACGCTCGTCGACGTGGACCGGATCTTCGAGACGGTGGCGGGCGACGAAGGCCCGGGATCCACTGATCGCAAGCGCCGCGCGCTGCGCGAGCTGCTCGGCCGGGCGGACAACGCGGAGCGGGGCTTCCTCGTCGGCCTGATGCTCGGGGAGATCCGGCAGGGCGCGCTCGACGGAATCGTCCAGGACGCGATCGCCAAGGCGGCGGCCCTGCCCGCCGCGCAGGTGCGACAAGCCGCGATGTACTGGGGCAACCTCGGGGAGGTGGCGCGGGTCGCGCTGGAGGAAGGGGCTTCGGGCCTCGGCCGCTTCTCGCTGCGCGTGCTCTCGCCGGTCGCCCCCATGCTCGCCAACGCCTCCGACGACGTCGCGGAGGCGATCGGGCGGCTCGGCGAGGCCGCGTTCGAGTACAAGATCGACGGGGCGCGCGTCCAGGTGCACAAGGCGGGCGACGAGGTGCGCGTCTTCACGCGGCAGCTCAACGACGTCACGGCGCGCGTGCCCGAGGTCGTCGAGGAGGTGAGGGCGCTCGCCCCTCGCGAGCTCGTGCTCGAGGGCGAGACGATCGCCCTGCGTCCCGACGGCCGGCCGCATCCCTTCCAGGTCTCGATGCGCCGCTTCGGCCGGTCGAAGGACGTCGAGATCGCGCGCCGCGAGCTGCCGCTGTCTTCGTTCTACTTCGACGTCCTCTACCTCGACGGCGAGGGGCCGCTCGTGGCCGCGCCCTACGCCGAGCGCGTGGCGAAGCTGGCGCGTGTCGTCCCGGAGAGAGCGCTCCTGCCGCGCATCGTTACTGGTGACGCGGAGGAGGCCGACCGCTTCCTCAAGCAGTCGCTCGACGCCGGCCACGAGGGGCTCATGGCCAAGTCGCTCGCCGCCCCCTACATCGCCGGCCAGCGCGGCTTCCACTGGCTGAAGCTCAAGTCGGCCCACACCCTCGACCTCGTGATCCTCGCCGTCGAGTGGGGGAGCGGCCGGCGTCAGGGCTGGCTGTCGAACCTCCACCTGGGCGCGCGCGACGCGGAGAGCGGCGAGTTCGTGATGCTCGGCAAGACGTTCAAGGGGCTCACGGACGAGATGCTCCGGTGGCAGACGGAGAGGCTCCTGTCGCTCGCCGTCGAGAAGACGGAGTGGGTCGTGCGCGTGCGCCCCGAGCTCGTCGTCGAGATCGCGTTCAGCGACCTGCAGGAGTCGCCACGCTACCCCGCGGGACTCGCGTTGCGGCTCGCGCGCGTGAAGCGCTACCGGACGGACAAGCCGGCCTCCGAGGCGGACACGCTGCAGACGGTCCGCGAGATTTTTCGCCGGCAGCGCGAATAGCGGACCCGGCTGCTCGCGGTCGCGTTGTAGAGTCGAGTTCCGATGTCGATCAACTTCATTTCCAACGATCCCCAGGCGGGCTCCAAGGCTCCGCCGCTCCGCCGCAAGACCCCGCGGGCGAACCGACCCGCGAGCCGTGCCGGCCTCACGTTCCACGATCCCGAGGCCGAGAAGCAGTACGAGCCCGGGACTCCCGGCTTCCTCTTCTGGCAGTGTCGCGAGGCCGCCCTCGCCGCGGTCGCGACCTGGGAATCCCACGCGGGCTCGCTCGGCTCGTGGTGGGACGCCCGCAAGCGGCTCGACCTCTACCAGGACGCGGTCAAGCAGCTCGGGTCCGAGCCCGATCTCAACGCGTTCTACGACCGCGACAGCTTCCAGTTCTTCGAGTTCGACGACGGCACGAAGACGACCTTCTCGGGCGAGAGCACCGACGTGGTCGCCCACGAGGTGGGGCACGGCCTGCTCGACTCGCTGCGGCCCGACCTCTGGGACGCGCCCTTCCTCGAGGTCAACTCCTTCCACGAAGCCTTCGGCGACACCATGGCCATCCTGACGGCGCTCGCGGACCCGGCCTCGCGCACGGCCCTCCTCGGCGTCGGCCTCGGGACGCGCAACTTCGTGGAGACGACGGCGGAGGATCTTTCCGACGCGGTCCGCCGCATCGACCCCGAGAACAACGCGGCCGCTCCCCGTCGCGCGCTCAACACGCTCAAGTGGCAGCTCCCGTCCTCGCTGCCGAGCAACGGCGGTCCCGGAGAGCTCATAAACGAGGCCCACAGCTTCGCCCAGGTCTTCACGGGGTGCGTGTGGGACCTGGTG
>JBKPBQ010000543.1:0-16341 GCA_046726955.1 Acidobacteriota bacterium | reverse complement strand
TGCTCACACCGCCCATTGCCGTCCAGGAGACCGGCTCCGCCCCCCCGGCGGGAGTGTCGTCGTTGCGTATGGTTCCCGTGCCCTGGGCCTTCACGATCGTAGCGTTCTGCGCATTGGTCAGGTTGACGACGAACGTCTCGTCGGCTTCCTCGACGGTGTCGCCGTTCACGCTGACGTTGACCAGCTGCTGGACCGTGGCGGGCGGGAACGTGAGGGTGCCCGAGGCCGCCGCGTAATCACTGCCCGCGGTGGCGGTGCCGTTGGCGGTTGCGTAGTTGACCGTGACCGTCTGGCTGCTCGCCGCGGAGAGCCGCACCGCGAACTGCGCGGTCACCGTCCCCGTGTCGCCCTCCGTCACCCCGACGTCGTTGATCGACAGGGTGGGGAGCGGGGGCGGCACCGCGTCGTCGTTCACGATCGTGCCCGTTCCCTGGGCGTCGGCGAGCGTGGCGTTCGTGGGGCCGCTCAGGTTGACGAAGAAGGTCTCGTCGGGCTCCACCGCGGTGTCGCCGTTGACGGTGACGTCGATCGTCCGCTGGACGGAGCCGGGAGAGAACGTGACGGTGCCCGACGCGGCGACGTAGTCGCTTCCCGCGGCCGCGGTGCCGTTGGCCGTGGCGTAGTTCACCGTGACCGTCTGGCTGCTCCCGGTGGAGAGCGAGACCGTGAACTGCGCGGTGACCGTCCCCGCGTCGCCCTCGGTCACCCGCGCGTCGCCGATGGACAGCGTGGGAAGCGCGGGTCCGGGGTTCGTGCCGTGCAGCCAGGAGAGGCTGCCGGACGGACGATGCTCCCACCCGTACTTGCGGGGAGGAACGACGCGGAAGGCCGAGAGGCCGCTGGACGGCGCGATCGGACGCGTCCAGTAGTTCACGGCCTCGTCGTAGGTCGCGTAGAGGTTGAGCGAGAGCTGCTTGAGGCTGGCGTCGGGCGATCCGAGGAGATCCGAGAAGTAGTACGCCCAGGCCGCGGCCGCCGAGACCTCGAGGGCGTGCTCGCACTCCGTGCCGTCGCGCTCGTCGGAGAAGCCGTCCCACCGCATCATGTAGTCCGGGTAGTAGAGCGCCGCCGTGGTGTCGTAGAGGTGGTTGTGGTCCGCCTTCACGGCCGCCTTGAAGAAGGTGCCCATGCGGCGGACGAAGCTGGCGATGGCGGGGTCCTCGGTGAAGGCGTAGGCGCGGACCATGGCGTCCGAGACGAGGACGCTCATCCAGCCCGAGCCGAGGAGCGCCGTCTCCGTGCCGTCTCCGTGCTGCACGCCGTAGTGGTAGAGGCCGCCGTCCACGCGGCCGGCGGGGAGCAGCCCGCCCGCGCCGTTCTGGTGCCAGATGAGGTCCTGCGTCTGGGAGAGCAGGCGGCTGCGGGACGCCGCGTCGCCCTGGACCTCGAAGGCGATGGTGGAGGCGAGGAGGCGGAACGCCGCGTGGCGCTCCGTCCAGAAGTTGAGGTTCGGGGCCCACCGCACCGCCGGGGCCATTCCGCTCGTCTCGAACGCGGCCGTCACGTAGGGGAACGGCGTCCGGAAGCTGTCGTCGCCCGTCAGCCAGTAGCTGTAGGCGAGGCACTCGAGGTAGCTGTACTTGGCGTCCTGGCTGGGGTTGAGCGTGAAGAACCCCGCGGTGCTCACGTGGCGCCGGTAGTAGTCGGCGGCGCGGACGGCTTCGCGCAGGGGCTTCAGGAAGCCGCTGCGCATGTAGAGGACGTACATGGACGACGAGCGGTCGTAGAGCCAGGGCTCGTAGTCCGTCTTGTAGGGGATCTGGTTCTCGGGGAGGACGCCGGGATCGTCCTGGTTGAGGATCGTGTAGAAGAAGTTGACCGCCGCGTGCTCCTCCTCGAGGAAGCGCGGCCAGGTCGCGGTGGCGTCGGTGGTGGCCGGGTTCTCCCGCTGCTCGGGCACCGTCGGCTCCAGGGGGTTCATCTGCCCCGGCCGGAGGATGCCCTTCACGAGCTGGTCCTTCGGCAGCGCGGCGTAGACGTCGGGCTCCGTCACCGCGTCCGCGGCCACGTAGGTGCCCGAGGTCACGGTGTGCCAGGCGTTGCGGGGGTTGACGAACGTGGCGACGTTCTGCGTGCGCGGGCTGCCGCCCCACTCCACGGTGATCGTCTCGTAGGCCGGCGCGGCCACGCTGAACGCGTAGCTGATCTGGATGCGGGCGACGCGGACGGACGTTCCGTCCTGCGCTGTGTTCGTGGCGTGGCGCCACGGAGTGAGCAGGCCGACGTAGGCCGGGATCTCCGTCGTGCCCTTGAGCACCCGAACGTTGGCGAGGTCGGCGGTCGTCACGGAGCCGCGCGAGAAGGGAACGCCGAACGTGACGAGCCGCGGCTGCCCGGGAGCGACGACCTCGGTCGGGTAGAGCCGGACGGCGATGCTACCGGAGGCGGCGGGCGGCGCGAAGAAGGGCCGCGCGGCCCACAGCGAGGGAGCGGAGAGGAAGAGTACGGCGGCGAAGGCGGTGCTGAGGGTGCGGCGAACGGCGAGCGAGCATGAAAAGACCTGATGATGGAGGGGATTCGTCACGGCGTTGGATCTCCAAAACGGTTGCTGAACCAGTTCAGGCCAACGCCGCGCAGCGCGCCTATTCTTCGATCGAGGTGGGCTCGCTTTCGCCTCGGTCTCCTTTTTCGACTGAGCCCGCCTCCGACAACCCGCGGAAGGTAACGGATTTCGACCCTCGCGCAAGGTGTCTGTCCACACGGCGTGACCTGGATCACATATGGCTGGTCCGTGGCTTCAGGGCGGCGGGGCAGCCGCGGGAGCGGCACCCCGGCCGAATCCCTGTCTGGACCGGCAGTTGGAGCGGCTAGTTCGTGCTCGCGAGTGTGGCCAGCGCCTTTCGCTCGCCGCTCCTGTAAGCGAGCGCGGGAAAGGCGAGCATGCCCTTGAAGAAGCCCGGCCCGTAGAGCCGGCTCATCGACAGGCGCGGCACTCGCAGCAGATCGAGCGCGTCGAGACGCGCCACACCGGTCCCGCTCGTGAAGCCGACGCGGTAGCCGGCCCGGCGCACCGTATCGTCATTCCAGGGGGCGTGTCCTCCGGGGTACGCGACCGCGACGACGGGGGCGCCAATGTGCTCCTCGAGCTCGGTGCGGCCCTCGGTGAGGTCGGCCACGGCCTCTTCTTCGCTCAGAGTCGTGAGCACGCGGTGCGAGCGCGAGTGCGACTGCACGTCCATCCCCGCCTTGTGGAGGGCGCGGACGTGGTCCCAGCCCATCACCAGGGATTCCGAGATCCGGCGCTCCTCGGCCGCGTCGCCGGAGAGCCGGCACGCCGAGGCGATCTCGTCCACGAAGCGGTCGAGGTCGAGCCTCGCCGTCACTTTTGCGACCGCCAGGCAGGAGGCGATCGCGGCGCTGCGGGCCTCGTCCGTCGTCAGGTCGAGCACGGTTCTCTCCGGATAGACGAGCTCGACGCGGTCCGGGGCGGCCTGGTAGATCGCGTGCTCCATCCGATCCCACCAGAAGCGGCGGCGCTCGCTCACATATCGCGTGGACACGAAGAAGGTCGCGGTCACGCCGTGCCGGAGCAGGATGGGCAGCGCCAGGTCGTGATTGTCGAGGTAGCCGTCGTCGAACGTAATCATCGCGGGGTTGCGGGGGAGAGGCGCTCCTCCCCGCAGGTGGGCGTCGAGCGTGCGGCTGTCGATGAGCGAGAAGAAGGACTTCAGTATGGCCACGTGACGGTCGAAGAGGTCGACGGTGACGTGGGGCCGGCGGTCGCCGTGGGGGGCGACGGGTCCCGGCTGCATCACCCGGTGATAGGTGAGCACGGTGACGTGCCGCGTGCGCAGGGCTCCCCGCGAGCGCAGGAAGAGCGCGAGGCCGGCGAGCCCCGTCGCGTCGGTGACGCGCGCTGCGGCCTGGCGGCTACCGAGGTGCATTCGGCCCGCCTCCCTGCGGCGGCCGCCGCGACCCGCGCGCGAAGCGTGTGTCGAGGACGGCGGTCATGGCTCTTGGCCCGTGGGCAGCCGCTCGGTGGCTTCCCAGTCCGGCCACACGAGGTATTTCGCGAGGCCGACGGCGAAGCCGGATCCGTGCGAGAAGTGGAGAACCGGGAAGATGATGGCGATCTTCATGATGGCCGCGAGGCCGAGGCGCCGGCCCATGCGAATAGCCTCCAGGAGGATGACGGCGGCATAGGCGGCGAGCGCGGAACGGTCGAGGTTGCGAAGGGGAGGGGCGAGCACGAGCAGGAGGGCGGTCACCATCATCAGGAAGGGCAGCGCGGGCCGAACCGCGCGCAGCCGCCCGTGCTTCAGGAACGTCCGCGCGCGCCCCCGCCCGTACCGGAAGTACTGCCGGGCCACCGCGTCGAACGAGTCGCGGGGATGGTAGTGGACGACGATGTTGCGGCTCAGGTAGACGCGGCCCCCCGAGTCCAGCAGGCGCTGGTTGAGCTCCGCGTCCTCGTTGGTGACGGCCCGCGGGTCGTAGAGGCCCACGGTCTCGAAGACCCGTCGGCGGAAGGCTCCGAGGAAGACGGTGTCCACGAAGCCCTCGTTGGCGGTCGAGCGGTAGCGCGCTCCTCCCACGCCCAGGGGGCTCTCGAGCGCGGCGCAGAGCGCGCGCTGGAAGGACGAAGTCGCCATGGCCCGCTGCGCGCCCCCCACGTTGTCCGCGCCGGTCTCCTCCAGCACCTCGACGCAGCGCCGGATGTAGTCGCGGGCGTACTGGCAGTGGACGTCCATCCGCACGATGATGTCGCCCCGCGCCTCGCGGATGACGCGGTTGAGCCCGGGCGCCTGCAGGCGGTCGGGGTTGTCCACGACGCGCAGCCGCGGCTCCTCGCGGGAGATCCGGTCCAGGACCTCGCGCGTCCCGTCCTCGCTGCCGCCGTCGGCGACCACGATCTCGAGCCGGGCGCGGGGATAGTCCTGGTCGAGGATGCCATGCACGCACGTCTCGACGAAGTGCGCCTCGTTCAGGCAGGGCACGGCCACGGTCACGAGCGGGAGCCGCTCCTCCGCGTCGGGCGCACGGGCCGGTTTCCGTCTGTCGTCGGCGACCGAAAGCGCCAGGGGAGCGCCGAGCCCGGCCGATCCGGAGACGAACCGGCGCCGCACGAGACCCGCGAGGAGGCCGAGGTGGCCGCGGATCGTGCGCGCCACCCTCATCTTCGACTCGCCGAGCAGGCGCGACTCGAGCGTCGCCGGGACCTCGACGATGCGGCCGCCCGCGAGCTGCAGCTTGATCAGCATCTCCGCGGTGCCCAGGAAGCCCCCGTGCACGATGTCGAGGGGCAGCATGCGGCTCCGGCGGTAGACGCGGCAGCAGCTCGTGTACGTGAAGATCCGCGTGGCGAGAACCGCCGAGTAGAGCCGGGACAGGCTCTTCGACAGGAACAGCCGCCATCCGGGGACGTTCCGCACGCGGCCGTGCGGGTGGTAGGGAGATGCGGTGACGAGGTCGGCCGACTCCGCGAGAGGCAGCATGGCCTCGAGGACGACGGGGTCGTAGGAGCAGTCGCAATCGATCGAGCAGACCACCTCGGTCTCGGCGTGCTGGATGCCGGTCATGATGGCGGCGGCGACCCCCCGGTTCGTCTCGTGCCTCACCACCCGGCAGTCGGGGACGCTGCCGAACTGCTCCTCGAGGGCCGCGTACGTCCGGTCCACCGAGCAGTCGTCGACGAGGACGAGGTGGACGCGGTAGCGACCGACGAGCCGCGCGCGGAGCTGCTCGAGCGTGCGCCGAAGGTAGGCGACGTTCGTCTCCTCGTTGTAGAGCGGCACCACGAGCGTTACCGGCTGTGCGGTCGACTCGACGGCGACGGTGGTGACGTGCGGAACGGCGCCCCCCACCATGGGCTCGAGGCCGGGGTGGGCAACTCCCAGGAAGTCGGCGATGCCCACGAACCGGTACTGCTGCAGGTAGTCCTCCAGCACCCAGCGCGCCTTGCCGAGGTTCCGATAGTGGCGGATCTGCTGCAGCCGCGAGATGCCGTGGATGTGCGGCTGCTCGGTGTCCAGCTCCCACGGCATCAGGTAGAAGACGAGCGGGATGCCCTTGCGGTCGGCCTGGGCCACGAGCCGCTTGACGAGGCTGTGCGGGAACTGACGGATGTAGTTGCCGCCGGTGAAGGGAAGGCGCATCCAGCTCGGGCCCACGGTGGAGACGGGGAACTCCCAGAGCGTGCGGTCGCCGTACCGGTGCGAGTGGATGACACCGCTTTCGGGTCGGCCGCCGAACGTCCACAGCATCGGGTTGATGCTGGCGTCGTAGACGTAGCCCTCCTCGGCCAGGACCTCGAGCTTCCACAGCTCGTGCGTGCCGATCCAGGTCGGCGACCGGAAGCCGAGCACGCGGTTGCCCCCCGCGTCCTCGAGCGCGCGCTGGGCGCGGCGCAAGTCTTCCAGGAAGTCCTCCCGGCTCATCCCCGAGGTGGCGCGCGGCCAGTACGCCCGGCTCGCCACCTCGTGCCCGGCGTCGATCACCCGGCGCACCAGCTCGGGCTGGGTCTCGGCGATTCGGCCGAAGACGAAGAAGGTCGCGGTGGCGGAGAAGCGGGCGAGGAGCTCGAGCACCTGGTCGAGCCCCTGGGCGAGCCGCGGCTCGAGCCGGCTCCAGTGCTCCCGCCGGACGGCGCCCCGCAGCGCCGCGACGTGGAAGTAGTCCTCGACCGCGACGGTGAGGATGTGCCGGCTGGTCGTTCCCTGCATGGCCTAGGCCGCCACCCGCACCACGAACCAGACGACCACGATCGAGACGGCCTCGATCACGCCGATCCGCCCCAGCCAGAGGACGACGTGCTCCTGGCGGTCGAGCAGGCCCTCGCGCCGCGCGATGTCGCCGAGGGCGGTCCCGAGTCCCAGCATCAGGAAGAGCACAACCCCGTAGCTCCGCGAGAGGAAGAGGCAGCCCACGAAGAATCCCACGAGGGCCAGGCGGAGCGCGCCGCACGCGGCCTGGATCTCCTCCGCCTCGGGGTCGTCGAGCTCGTGCATCACCGTCGAGAGGCCGACCCACGTGAGGACGATGAGGGCCAGCCAGAAGAAGTAGCCGATGAGGCCGAGCTCGGCGAAGCAGTGGACGAACGAGTTGTGCGCGACGAGGTCGTGGTAGTCCGTGTACGACTCGAAGCCGACGCCCCAGAGCGGCGACGACTTCAGCATCTCCAGGCCTTCTGCCCAGGCCTCGATGCGGCCCGCGCCCGACTCGTCCTTGGCCAGGGCGCGGCCCCCCGTGGCGCCGAGCGCAACGAGGCCCAGGACCGCGACGACGCTCAGGACGAGCGAGAGCGTGCGGCTCATCCGCCGACGGAACGCGAAGAGCAGCATGACGAGGAGCGCGAGCAGACCGCCGCGCGAGCGCGTCAAGTAGATCCCGTAGAGGAGCACGGCCACCGGCATCCACACGAGGAGCAGGTTGCGCAGCCGACGCCCGGGCGCGCGCAGCAACACCACGAGGGGCAGGAACGCCACGAGCGCCTGCGCGAAGTCGTTCGGATCGTTGAGGAAGCCCAGGCTCCGCATGCGCAATGCCACCGGGCCCTGGGCGGCGCGCGCGCCCTCGGCGCTCTCCTCTGCCGGAGCGGGGGCCTCGGTCATCTCGAGCTGCTCGTCCCCTTCGAGGCGCTCCGTCAACAGGAGCTGCTCGGCGTGCCAGCCGAAGTGATAGGCCGCGACACCCTCCCCGACGAGAACGACCGCGAGCACTCCGAGGACAGCCACCGTGGCCCGGAATCGGGGGATCGAGTCCACGTTGAGGACGACGAGCAGGAACACGAGGCCGCTCGCGCGCAGGAACTCGAAGAGGACGCCGAGCATTCCCCCGAACCAGTGCTGCGAGAGGACGAGCGAGACGCCCGCCCAGAGGATGAAAAGCGGTGCCAGGTAGAGCTGGGGCGCCCGGAAGGACGGGCCGCGTCCAGTAACGAGCCCGAAGACGGCTCCCAGGATCGCGGACACGCTGGCGACGTCCATGATCTGGTATTTCTCGAGTTGCGGGAAGAGCTCCGCCGGCCGGAGGAACATGAGCGCGAGGTAGATGAGGAAGAAGAAGAACCCCATGGCTCAGTTCCGGGCTTCCGGCGAGGCCGCCGCCACGGGGTCGCTCCCCGTGCGCAGCGCCTCCACCGCCCTGTACATCTCCCACGCGCTGACGTAGTGGAGCCGGATCCCGCGGGCGCGGCACTCGGCGTCGAGAAGCGCGAAGAGCTGGTCGAGGCCGCTCGCGAGCAGCGGACCGGAGTTCCGCTCCTGCGCGCCGTGTGAGAAGAGCTTCAGGAAGGCGTGGGCGCCGATGCGGGGGGCAAGGCGCAGCCACAGCTTGGCGCGGTGCGCGGAGGGAGGGATGTAGCCCGCGAGCTCTCCGGCCTCGATCCGCGGACGCCAGGGTCCGCGCGAGAGGAGGTCCAGCCCGAGAGGCCCCGGGATGAGCAGCAGATCACCCGAGGCGTCGCCGCCCGGGCGCACGGCCTCGCCCTTGGCGTGCGAGCGCGGACGGCAGGGATCGTCCTTGGCGCGGTAGATCACGTTGACCGGACCCGCCTGGCAGGGAGAGTCCGCGGCGGGGAGCGTGAAGTCCGCGTAGCAGCCGAGCTCGCGCAAGAGCGTGAGCTCGTTGTCGAGGCCGCACCACCGGCCGTCCGGGCGCGCGTTGTCCAGCGCCCAGTTCCCGTGGATGAAGCCGAAGGCGAGCTTCCCGTCCTGCCGCCGCAGGAGGCCGTGGCGGCCGTGGAGCGCCTCCAGGAAGCGCTGCATCTTCTCGACGAAGAGCGCCGACCCCTCGCCGTCGTGGTGGATGTGGACCTCGACGTCGGCGATGCCGGCGCGCGCCATCTCCGCGATGGGGTCGAGCAGGTGCGCGTGGTATTCCTCCTGCGGGTAGAAGAACGTGTAGACGGGCCGGCGTCCGCTCGAATCCGCGTGCCGTCCGGCGATCTCGGGCCACCGGCGCCGCCAGTCGTCGACACGCCGGCGCGCCGTGGCGTCGTCGGCGCCCTGCCACAGCGGCTCGTAGTGATCCGCGATCAGCACCCACAGGTCCGACGGCGGGGACTCGAGCGTCCGCCGCAGCCGCGTGCGCATCGCCCCCGGCACCCAGAGGTGCGCGTAGCGGATCCGCAGCGCGACGAGCTCGCCGATCGTCGTCACGAGGTGCTCTCTCCGACACTCGCGGCGGAGCGCAGGCCGCCCTGGCGGGCCGCCTCCACGACGGAAGCGACGGTTTCGACGGCGCTCGCCCAGCTGAGCCGGCCCGGGGGAACCCGCGCCGGCCGCGGCGATTCCAGGGCCCGGCGCAAGGCCGCGGCGAGCTCAGAGGCGTCGCCCGGCTCGACGAGGTCCTGCGGGTCGTCGGTCAGCTCGCCCACGCTGCCCACGCGGCTCGCCACGAAGCGCCGGCCGCAGGCCAGGGACTCGAGGAGGACGTTGGGGATGCCCTCCGAGCGGCTCGGCAGCACGGTGACGTCGCCCGCCCGGTACCAGTCGCCGAGCTTCTCGTGGGCGACGCTGCCCGCGAACACGACGCGGCCGTCGAGGCCGAGTGAGGACACGCGCGTCTCGAGGTTGCGGCGCAGCGGGCCGTCGCCGACGAGGGCGAGCCGGAACTCGACTCCCTGGTCGCGGAGGAGACGGCATGCTTCGAGGAGCACGTCGACCCCCTTGACGGGGACCATCCGTCCCACCCAGACGACGAGCGCTCCCCGAGTCTCCAGCCCGAGCCGCTGCCGCGACGCGGCGGTCTCGCCGGGATGGAAGATCGACTCGTCGACGCCCCGCTGGAGGACGTGCAGGCGCTCGCCGGGCAACCCCATCTCCACCAGCCGGCGGCGGAGGTCCGCCCCTACGGGCAGCACCGCATCCGCAGAGTGGAGGACCCGGAGCACGTGGCGCCGTCTCGCCGGCTCCCGCGCGAGGAGGAGCACGTCCGAACCTCCCACGATCACGAGCGCGGGCACGTGCGCGGCCGCCGCCGCCCGCACCGCGGCTTCGCCGTCGGGATGGGCCCAGTAGCCGAGCACGGCATCGGGCCGCAGCGTCTCGAGCAGGCCTTCGACGGTACGGCGAACGGACAGCCACAGGAACGAGCCGTAGCGGCCGCGCAGCACGCGCGGGGGGAAGTAGTAGGTGGGGAAGACGGCGAGGTCCGAGGGCACCCGGGCGTCTTCGGGGCGACCCGCCGTCGGCGCGGCGAGCCCGACGGCGACCGTCCAGGGTACCGGGGCGACGACACGGACCTCGTGGCCGGCGGCGGCGAGGGCGCGGACGAGCCCGAGGTTGAAGGGACCCTTGGCCGGCTCGAACGGTGTCGGGAACACCGTGGTCAGGAGCAGCAGTCGCACGGGCGCCACGCTACCTGCAAGCGGCCGATCGCCTGACGCGATGATCGAAGCCCACCCCACGCCTTCCTTCCTTCGATCCGATCGGCCCGCTTCCCCGCCGTCCGGGACGCGAAGCGGTCGAGCCTTCCACGAAGGGCCGTGCGCGAGGGCAGCCGAAGCCGAGACGGCACTCGTCGCGCGTCCAGGGCCTCAAGGGTTTGCCACCGGAACTGCGTTGGCTCACCACGGGGAGGGAGGCCATGGCCTCGGGAACGATGAGATCCCTTCGTTCCGTCGAAGCTAGCACAAAGTCCTCGGACGCAGCAAGAAAATGCCCGGCGGCGTCGAGAGACCGAAAAGCGAGAAGCGCCGGAGGATCGTCGCCGCGCCCGCGGCGCGCCGGCCGGCGGATACGGTAGTCTCTAGGATCCACGCAGCGACGCTCCGAGGATAGCGGATGGACTGGCGGGTCAAGGGAATCATCCAGAACGTGCTGAGCCGCACTCCCGGCGGCGAGTGGCTGAACGACCGGCTCCAGGGAACGATCGGCGAGCTGCGCTCGCTGGACGCGAACGTCGCCACCAAGGTCAGCGACTGGGTCTCGCTGAACGGGCTCCTCGGGGAGTCCGGCTTCTCGCTGCGGGGCGCGGAGATCCTGGAGGTGGGCACCGGCTGGCATCCCACGCTGCCGCTCTGCTTCTCGCTCGCGGGGGTGGGCCGCTGCGCGACCTTCGACCGGACGCGGCACCTCTCGCCTTCGCTGACCCGGAGGGTCGTCGCGTCGCTGGGTGGCCATCTCCCCGCGCTCGCCGAGGCCACGGGCCGCGGCCTCCCGGAGCTGCAGGAGGATTGGCGGTCGCTCGGGGAAGCGCGCGAGGTCGGAGAGCTCCTCGCGAAGGCGCGAATCGACTACCGCGCACCCGCGGACGCGGCGCGCACGGGGCTCGCCGCGCGCTCGGTCGACCTCGTCTACTCGAACAGCGTTCTCGAGCACGTGCCGCCCGACGGCATCCGCGAGCTCCTGGCCGAGGCGCGGCGGATCCTCAGGCCCGGAGGCATCGTCGCGCACTGCGTCGCCTGCAACGACCACTACGCGCACTTCGACCGCCGCATCAGCTTCGTGAACTACCTGCGGTACAGCGAGGCGGAGTGGACGCGCTGGAACAACGACATCCACTTCCAGAACCGGCTGCGCGCCCGCGACATCCTGGATCTCGTCCGCGAGGGCGGCTTCGAGCCCGTGACGGTCCGCACCGCGACCCGCGCGGGGAGCCTCGAGGCCCTCTCCCGCTTCACCGTGGCGCCCGAGTTCGCCCGGCTGAGCGTGGCCGAGCTCGCGGTGACGAGCGTCGACTTCGTGGCCCGGACGACGCCCGCGTCCTGAGGCGCGCGCCCGACGAACTGTGCTAGCGTGATCGTCGTGCCCGCGAAGATCCTGTGCGTGGCCGGCGCGCGACCGAACTTCATCAAGATCGCGCCTGTGGTGCGCGCGCTCGGCGCCCATCCCGGTCTCGAGCCGCGTCTCGTGCACACCGGCCAGCACTACGACGAGAAGCTCTCACGCGTGTTCTTCGACGACCTGGGGATCCCGCGGCCGGACGTGGAGCTCGCCGTGGGATCCGGCTCGCACGCCGCCCAGACCGCCGAGATCATGCGGCGCTTCGAGCCCGTGGTCGCGAGCGAGCAGCCGTACGGCGTCCTCGTGGTGGGGGACGTGAACTCCACGATCGCGTGCGCGCTCGTGGCCGCGAAGTACACGCTCGCCGAGAGCTTCCGCTGCGCGCTCGGGGAGCGGACGCGGCCCCTGGTGATCCACGTGGAGGCGGGGCTACGCAGCTTCGACAACGACATGCCGGAGGAGCTGAACCGCCGCCTCACGGACGCGATCAGCGACGTGCTGTTCGCCTCGGAGCCCGACGGGGTGAAGAACCTCCGCGCGGAGGGCGTTCCCGAGGAGCGGATCCACTTCGTCGGCAACGTGATGATCGACACGCTGCTCGCCGCCCGCGACCGGGCGGCGGCCACCACCGTCCTCGCGGACCTCGGCCTCGCGGAGAAGTCGTACGGCCTCGTCACGCTCCACCGCCCGGCCAACGTGGACGACCCGCGCGCGCTCGGCGCGCTCGTGGCCGCGCTGGACGAGATCGCGCGCTCGCTTCCCCTGGTATTCCCGGTGCACCCGCGGACGCGCGCCCGCCTCGCCGACGCCTCCTTCGAGCTCGACCCCGCGCGGTGGCGGATCATCGAGCCCCTCGGCTACCTCGAGTTCCTGAGGCTGACGGCGGCGGCGCGCGTCGTCCTCACCGACTCCGGCGGCGTGCAGGAGGAGACGACGGTGCTGGGCGTTCCCTGCGTCACGCTCCGCGAGAACACGGAGCGTCCCGTCACGATCAGCCAGGGCACCAACCACCTCGGCGGAGTCTCGCGTTCGTCGATCCTCGCCGCCTACGCGGAGGCCGCCCGCCCGCGCGAGTCCCGCCCCGTCCCCGCGCTCTGGGACGGCCGGGCCGCCGTGCGGATCGCGGACGTCCTCGGCGCCGTCTTCGGCCGCGCCGCGGCGGCGGACGGCCTCTCGGCGGGTGCCGGACGGTAGATGGGGGAGGCCGACGTCGCGTCGAGCGTTCGCACACGTGTCTACGTCACCGTCGACGTGGAGTGCCGCGAGGAGCGGCGGGCGCGGGGCGGGGTGCTGCCCGCGGCGGGCTACGACCTTCGCGTCTTCTGCCGGTTCGCGAACCAGCCGCAGGAGCTCGGGATCGGCTTCATCGCCTCCGAGCTCGAGCGCTACCGCTTCCCGGGGACGTTCTTCGTCGAGCCCTTCGGCTCGGCACACTTCGGCGCTCAGGCGTTCGCCGAGGCCTGCAGGACGCTCCTCGATCGCGGGCACGACGTGCAGCTCCACGCCCACCCGGTGCAGGCGCGGCCGCTCTGGCTGAGCCGGGGTGAGGCGCCGGCTCCGGACGACCTCGCGAGCTACACGGAGGACGAGCAGGCGCGCCTGCTCGGCGAGGGGCTCGCCCTGCTCGCGGCCGCCGGCGTTCCCCGTGACTCGATCACGGCGTTCCGCGCTGGCAACTTCGGAGCGGACAACCGCACCTGGCCGGCACTCGGCCGGGCGGGGCTCGTGCTGAGCAGCAGCTACAATCCCTGCTACTTCGAGCGGAACTGCCGGATGCGCCTGGATCGGCCCGTCCCCGATCTCTTCGCCACCGACACTCCCGGAGTCTGGGAGCTGCCGATCACGTGCCTGTCCGAGGGCGGAGGACGCTACCGGCACCTGCAGATCGCCGCCGTCTCCGCGCGGGAGACGATCGACGCCCTGGAGCAGGCCCGAGCCCTCGGCATCGGGCACGCCACGATCGTGACGCACTCCTTCGAGTTCTCGCACCTCGACTCCACGGCGTCGCGCCGCGGCCGGCCGAACGCGCGCAACATCGAGCGGCTCCGCACCGTCCTGCGCTTCCTCGACGCCAACCGTGGAAGCTTCGAGGTCGAGGCGGTCGGCACGCTGGCCCGGCGCCTCGCCCGCGGAGAGCGGCCGACGTCGCGGACAGAGGTCCACCCGCGCGGGCGGACGCTGCTGCGGATGGCGCGGCACGTCGAGCAGCTGGGCAAGCGGCTGGCCGCGGGACGCGGGTGATGCGGGGCGAGAACATCGTCTGCTTCGCCAAGGACTGGTCCGAGGACCCGACGAGCAACAACCACGTGATGAAGCTGATCGCGCGGGACAACCGCGTGCTCTGGCTGAACTCCATCTCCACGCGGAGCCCGAGCCTCGCCGCGCGCGACCTGCGCAAGCTCGTCCGCAAGGTCGGCGAGTTCGCGGCGGGTCCCCGCGAGAGCGCACCGGGGCTCTTCACCTTCAGTCCGCTCGTCTTCCCGTTCCCCCACAGCCCCGTCTTCCGTCGGCTGAACCGCGTGCTCCTGCGCGCCACCGTCGAGCACCTGCGACGGCGGCTGGGCATGGACCGGTTCCAGCTCTGGTCGTTCGTGCCCACGGCCGGCGATTTCGTGGGACGGCTGGGGGAGGACGTCGCGGTCTACTACTGCACCGACGAGTGGTCGGAGTTCGCCCACGTGGACGGCCCGCGGATCGCGGAGATGGACCGTACGCTCTGCACCAAGGTCGACATCGTCTTCGCCACCTCGCGCCTGCTCGAGGAGCGGCGCCGCCTCCTGAACTCCGAGACCCACCTCGTGAGCCACGGCGTCGACCGCGAGCACTTCGCTCGCGCTCTCGACGCCTCGACCGTCGTCCCCGCCGACGTGGCGGCGATCCCCGAGCCACGGCTCGGCTTCTTCGGCCTGCTGGAGGCCTGGATCGACACCGAGCTCCTGGCCGAGGTGGCGCGGCGGCGGCCCGACTGGTCGCTCGTGCTCATCGGCCGGGCGCACGTCGATACGACGGCGCTCGCCGCGCTGCCCAACGTCCACCTCCTCGGGCGGCGGCCCTATGCGGAGCTGCCCGGCTACGCGCGCGCCTTCGCTGTCGGGCTCTGCCCGTTCCGGATCAACGAGCTGACGCGGAACGTCAACCCGATCAAGCTCCGCGAGTACCTGAGCGCCGGGCTTCCCGTCGTGTCCACCGACATCCCGGAATGCCGCGTTCCCGCGGGGCAGGGGCGGGTAGCGCTCGGCCCCGACGCGTTCGTGGACGCGATCGCGACCGTGATCGCGGAGGACTCGCCCGCGGCGCGGCGCGACCGCAGCGAGGCCATGCGCGCCGAGACGTGGGAGAGCCGGATCGAGCACGTGGGACGGAACGTGCTGCGCGTCCGCGACGCTCGCCGCCGCCGCGTCGATCCCGGACGCGCCGTCGGCACCGCGGACCCGGCGTGATCTCGCCCGTGTTTGTGCCGACTTGCTCGAGCCTGTACGCTGGCCGTCCCCGGCGAGAGGCACCTCTTCGATGATCGCGGGTCTCTACCGTGACGTGCTCATCCCCGGCTTCGAGTCGGGCCTGAAGCGGCGCGGCACGTTCCGGTACTGGCGCGACCTCGAGCGCACGCAGTGGCTGCCCGAGTCCGAGGTCGCGGCCATCCAGCTGGCGGCGCTCCAGCGGCTCGTGCGCCACGCGTGGGACACCTGTCCCTACTACCGCCGCGAGTGGGAGCCGCGAGGGCTCGATCCGGCCTCCTTGCGCTCGCTCGAGGACTTCCGTCGCTGGCCGATCATCGACCGGCACCGCGTGCGCGAGAACCGCATGGCCATGCGGTCCACGGGGAACGTGCCGCCGATCTTCGCCAAGTCCACGGGCGGCTCCACGGGGGACCCGCTCCAGTTCGACCTCGACACCACGAGCAACGACCGCCGCATGGCGGCCTGGCACCGCGGCTACTCGTGGGCGGGCGCGGGGCCCGGCGTCAAGCAGATCCACCTCTGGGGCACGACGTTCGAAGCGCTGCCGTGGTGGCGCCGCCTCAAGCAGTGGCTGTACGACCGCCTCTACCGGCGCACGATCCTGAGCTCCTTCCGCCTGAGCGAGACGACCGCGCTCGAGTACTACGCGGAGATCCAGCGGCGACGGCCGGAGGCGATCGTCGCCTACACCAACCCCCTCTACGACCTCGCCCGCATCTTCCGCGAGCGCGGCCTCGTGCCCCACGCCCCGCGCACGATCGTCGTGGGCGCGGAAGCGCTCCACGACTTCCAGCGGAAGCTCATCGAGGAGGTGTTCCGGGCGCCGGTCTTCGAGACGTACGGCTCGCGCGAGTTCATGCTGCTCGCCGCGGAGTGCGACCGGCACGACGGCCTGCACATCAACGCCGAGCAGATCCTGCTCGAGGTCCTCGACGACGAGGGGCGCCCCGCCGCGCCGGGGGCCGAAGGGCAGGTCGTGATCACCGACCTCTACAACTACGGGATGCCGTTCGTGCGCTACGCGAACGGCGACCGCGCCGTGGCCGGCTTCGGCGCGTGCCCGTGCGGACGCGGGCTGCCGCTGCTGCGCCGGGTGCTGGGACGACGGCTGGACGTGCTCCGCACGCCCGACGGCCGGCGGGTCCCCGGCGAGGTGTTCCCCCACCTGCTGAAGGACTTCCCCACGGTGAAGCGGTTCCAGGCGGAGCAGGAGG
>JBKPBQ010000542.1:0-6427 GCA_046726955.1 Acidobacteriota bacterium | reverse complement strand
GTGCCCATGACGCTCCCCGCCCACGTCTCGATGCTGACGGGCACGCTTCCCCCCACGCACGGCCTCCGCGACAACCTGCTGAACAAGCTACCGGACGCCAGCCTGACCCTCGCCGAGATGCTGAAGGCGGGTGGCTACACGACAGGCGCCGTGGTCAGCAGCTTCGTCCTCGACCACCGCTTCGGCACGAGCCAGGGATTCGACACGTACGACGACCACTTCCAGGAGGTCCACAAGGTCGGCGACCTGAACGAGCGCAAGGGCGACGAGACGGCTCGAGTGGCCGTTCAGTGGCTCGAGTCGCACAAGGAGCGTCCGTTCTTCCTCTTCGTCCACTTCTACGACCCGCACGATCCCTACGAGCCGCCCGAGCCCTTCGCGTCGAAGTGGAAGGAGCACCCGTACGAAGGCGAGGTCGCATTCGCCGACCACTGCGCCGGCCAGGTGCTCGACAAGCTCCGTCAGCTCGGCCTCTGGGACGAGACGCTCGTGGTCGTCACCGGCGACCACGGGGAGATGCTCGGCGAGCACGGCGAGCTCAACCACGGCTTCTTCATCTACGAGGGCGCGCTGCGCGTGCCGCTCGTGGTGCGCGTTCCCCGCGCGGCGCCGCGGCAGGTCGAGCTGCCGGTGAGCCTGGTCGACATCGTCCCCACCATCGTCTCGGTTGCCGGGATCGCCGTGCCCAAGGAGGTCCAGGGAATCGACCTCTCGCCGTGGCTCGCGGGGCGGGGCTCGGGAGGAGCGGCCCGGCCGCTCTACGCGGAGACCGTGACCCCGACGCGCTACTACGGGACGAGCTCGCTCCTGGGCGTCATCGTGGACGGGTGGAAGTACATCGAGACGACGCGGCCCGAGCTCTACGACCTGCGGAGCGATCCCGAGGAGGCCAGGAATCTCCTCGAACGCGAACCGGCGCGGGCGAACGCCATGGGCCGGACGCTCGTCACGATCCTCACCGCGGCCGGCCGCGCGCCTGGACCCGCCCCGGAGTCGGCGGCACTCGACGAGGCCTCGCGGCAGCGCCTGGCCGCTCTCGGCTACCTCGGCCACGGCGGCGAGACATCGTCGCTCGGCTTCGACCGGAGCAAGGAGGACCCGAAGGACCTGATCGCCTTCTTCCGCAAGGACCAGCGGCTGAACAAGCTCGTCGAGGACAAGAAGTATCCGGAGGCGCGGGCCCTCTGCGACGAGATGCTCCGGGAGCGGCCGGGCTTCGCGGACTGCCACCTGCAGATGTCGAAAATCGCGCTCGCCGAGGGCCAGCCCCAGGCGGCGTTCACCGCGGCGCGCAAGGCGGTGGAGGTCGCGCCGAAGAACGCGAAGGCGCAGGCCCACCTCGCCAGCCTTCTTCGGGAGCGCGGGGATCTCGACGGCGCGATTGCCCACTATCGGGCAGCGCTCGAGGTCGAACCGGATTCTCCCGACACGCGCATGGCTCTCGGGCGCGCGCTCGCGGACAAGGGGCAGGTGGACGAGGCAGCGAGGCTCGTGGGGGCGGCGTCCTCGGCGTTGCCGGAGAGCGCGGCGGCCGCGACGCAGCTCGGCTTCGTGCTCGCCAAGCAGGGCAAGCTCGAGGAGGCGGTGGCCGCCTATCGACGGGCCCTCGCCATCGAGCCGGGCTCCGCCGAGACCCACGCGTACCTCGGGGCGGCGCTCGCGTCGCTCTCGCGATGGGACGAAGCGATCGCTCACTTCGAGCAGTCCCTGGCGGCGCGGCCGGACAACGCCGAGCTCCACGATCGCCTTGGCGTCGCCCTGCGTGAGAAGGGGCGGCAGGAGGAAGCCCTCGCGCAGTTCCGGGAGGCGGTGCGGCTCGCGCCGCGGCTCGCCGTCGCCCACTACAACCTCGGCCGCTCGCTGAAGCAGCAGGGTCGAGTGGACGAAGCGGTGCGGGAATACCGACGAGCCCTCGAGCTCGACTCGCGGCTGGCCGGCGCCCACAACAGCCTGGGGAGCATCCTTGGGTCGCAGGGCCGGATGAAGGAAGCGGCCGCGGAGTTTCGCGAGGCCTTGCGCGTGGAGCCGGGCGACCCCGAGGCCCAGAACAACCTGGGGCTGGCCCTGCGGGCGTTGGGCGAGCGGGACGAGGCGCTCGTCCACTTCCGCGAGGCGCTGCGGCTCCGGCCGGATTGGCCCGCGCCGATGAACGAGATCGCCTGGATCCTCGCTACGCACCCCGACGCGCGCGTCCGCAATCCGTCCGAGGCGGTTCGTCTAGCGGAAGCGGCGGCCGATCGGACCTCGCGCCGGGAGCCCGTCGTCCTGGACACGCTCGCCGCCGCCTACGCGTCGGCCGGTCAGTTCGATCGGGCGGCGGCGACGGCGCAGGAGGCGGCCGCGCTCGCGGCGTCCGCCGGGCCCGCGGGTCTCGCCGCGGACATCGGCAAGCGGCTCGAGCTCTACCGACAGAAGAAGGCGTTTCGGGAGCCGGGGCGAGCGAGCTAGACGGGCTTGTTGCGCGGAGGCGCTACGAAGTCGGGCATCGGGGCCGCGCGCACCTCACCCGGAATGGGTACGAAGGTGACAGCGCTGGCTCCGAAGAAGGCCGGATCCCCACTGACCCTCGGGAGAAGGGGATTGGACGTCGATCACACAAGGCAGTTGACGACCGCTACCTCGTCCGGAATGGGTGGAAGAGTGACAGGGAGTCGGTCCCTGGAGTCGGATTTGATCCGCCTAACGGGCCACCACCTAATCCGAAATGGGCAAGGAGGTGACGGCGCGCCGCATGCCGAAGTGCATCGGGCCCGCTCTAGATGACGAGCCCATCTCAACCGAGACGCGTAGCATGCGCGACCGCCACACGCTGCCACGGTCTGGGCTCGGCTCGAGCCGACAATCGGATGTCCCGTTGCTCTCCCCCTCTGCGCCGTCATGTCCGCATCGCCGTTTCCAGGACGACGCAGATAAATTCATTCGCCAATTTTCTTCGTTAGGCGCGGACCTATTGCGTCCATGATCGCCACTACCATCCGTCGCATGGCACTCGAATCACTCTCCGACGATGCCGTTCTCTCCAGCCTCCAGGACGTCCTCCGCGACTCCCGCCGCGTCGAGTCCTCGCTGATCGAGCACCTCGCCGAGGTGGACGCGCGGCGGCTCTTCGCGCGGTTCGCCGCCCCCTCGATGTTCGTCTACTGTCGAGACGTCCTTCACCTTTCCGAGGGTGAGGCCCAGCTGAGGATCGACGTCGCGCGGGCCGCTCGCAAGCATCCGATCCTGCTCACGATGCTCGCGGACGGCCGCCTGCACCTGAGCGGGATCGCCAAGCTCGCACCGATTCTCACGCCGGAGAACCGCGACAGTCTGCTCCCGCGGGCCATCCACAAGACGAAGCGCCAGATCGAGGCGCTCGTCGCCGAGATCTGTCCTCGGCCGGACGCTCCGTCTCTGATGCGAAGGCTGCCCGAGCGCATGAAGGACTCTCGCCCGATCGAGAGCGGCCTTCTTCTGGTCGAGAGGGGTCCTCTCGCGACCGCGAGGGATCCGCAGGCGGTGGAGACAGATGCTCTCCCGGTCGACACGGATCGTCGACCGGGCTCGCCACCGGCCGAGGTCTTTCCGGTGGCCGACCCCGCCTCCGCCTCTCCGCTGATTCCGATTGCAGTTCCTCGCTCCATCTCGGCACCTCGTCCCCTCTTCGAGCCGCTGTCGCCCGGTCGCTACAAGGTCCAGTTCACGGCGGGGCCCGAGCTGCGCGAGGACCTCGAGGCTCTGAAGGCGCTGATGCGGAACGAAGTACCCGACGGTGATCTCGCCGTCATCGTGGGCAAGGCTGTGCGCCAGCTGCGTCAGCGCCTCGAGGCCCGGCGCTTCGCGCAGACGCGGGCACGGCGCGCGAAACGGACTCGGAAAGACCCCGCCTCGCGGTATCTTGCCAGGGAGGTCCGTCGTGTCGTCTACCGGCGCGGACGGCGGCCGTTGCCGATTCGTCGACTCGCAGGGCCGGAGATGTCCCGAACGACATCGTCTCGAGTACCACCATCGGTACCCGTTCGGACTCGGCGGTGGCCCCGAGGCCGACAACATCTGCCTGATGTGCCGCACGCACAACCGGTACCTGGCCGAGCTCGCCTACGGGAAGGAGGTCATGGCTCGACACTCGGGATCGGCTGTGACCGCCTCTCGCAAGAATCGGCAACCCGAAGAGACGCGAGTCGACCGCGACGGCGCTACTTTTCGACCCATTCCGGATCAGGTAGCGGCGGGCGCATCGGAGGACGGCTCGGGAATCGCGAGACCGATCGATCGATGAGAGACAGGCAAGCCACCGACCGGCGGCTCGATCGGCCGGCCGGGCGGGAGTGAGCGAGATCAGAGAGGACTCGTCGGGTGTCTGACCCCGCATCGCGCAAGAGGGGTCTGAAGATGCGATAGGCGAGTTCGCGTGGCTATCCGGCCCAGAATCCCGAGCGTGGTCCGGTCGAGCGAGCGGAGGACGCACCGGCGAGTGCAGGCGACGACCCGTCCACCGACGCCAGTGTAGACTGGCATCCGTGAGCGAGACCGGGTTGGCGACGCGACGTCGCTTCCTTCAGCTGTCTGCCGGAGTGGCGGTGACGAGCTGGCTCGCCCCGCTCGGCCGCGCGGGTGCCGCTGGCGCGCCAGGTGCGGCGAAGGTCCTGGGAACCATCCCCTTCGTCGACGAAGGGACTTTTCCGCTCGACACGATCGTCGGCGACGGCCTGGGACGCCGGCGGGCCCTCGACCTTGCGGGCCTCTCGCGCGAAGGCCTGGTCACACCGCAGGACAAGTTCTTCGTCCGGACCGCCTGTCCGGAGAAGCTGCCCGACACATCCGCCTGGACGGTCAAGGGCCACGGGCTGGTCACGAAGCCCGCGGAGATCCCGGTCGACAGCCTGAAGCGCGAGGCCAGGGACCAGGGTGTCCACCTCCTCGAGTGCGCGGGGAACTCGCGGGCCGCGCACTTCGGCCTCCTGAGCGCCGCCCAGTGGATGGGAGTTCCGCTCGAGGCGGTGCTTCAGCGGCTCGGACCACGTCCGCGCGCGACGCAAGTGCTCGTCTCCGGCTTCGACGAGCACGCCACCGGTGATCCGGGCTCGGAGCCCGGAGCGAGCTGGATATTCGGTCTCGACGAGGTCCGGAAAGCGGGAGCCTTCCTGGCCACCGAGATGAACGGGACTCCGCTCGCGCCGGACCACGGCCTCCCATTGCGTCTTGTCGTGCCGGGGTGGTACGGGTGCACCGCCATCAAGTGGGTGAACGAGATCGCGCTCCTTGACGACTCCGCGTCGGCCACGCCGCAGATGAAGGAATTCGCCGGCCGCACCCACCAGACGCCGTCGGGTCCGCGCGACGAGGCTCTGATGCGAGCGGGACAGAGGCCGCAAGGCCCGCCGCTCGCCCGCGACTTCCAGCCCGCGACGATCGACGCCGCCGCCGTCCCCGTGCGCGTGGAGAAGCTCGACGCCGGCGACGGCCGCGTCTCCTACCGCATCGTGGGCATCCTCTGGGGGGCGCGGATCGCTCCCGACACCCTCCGCATCCGCCTCGGCCCGCAGCGAACGGCGGCGCCGGTCGAGAACGTCGACACCAGCGGAGGGAAGCCCTGGACGCTCTGGTTCCACACCTTCCAGCCGCAGGCTGCCGGCCGGTACCGGATCGAGCTCGTGGTCTCCGACCCGGCCGTGCGCACGCGCCGGCTCGACGCGGGCTACTACGCTCGTGAGGTCGAGATCACCAGCGTCTGACGCGGGGCCCCAACGACGCGAGGGACGCGTCGGCGGGCCGGAGGGGCCTCAGGGAAACCGGAACCCCAGCGACTGCGCGAGGCCGCGGCACTGGATGCCGATCTGGCTCTCGGCGCGGCTCCGCTCCTTGCGCACCCACACGACGCTGCTCCGGAACTCGCGGCCGCTCGGCGTCTCGACGAGGAGCTTGGCTCCCACGTCCATCCGGCTGCTCAGGATCACGCAGGCGCCGTGCTTGCTCAGCGTGATGATCTGCGTCGTCTCCTCGAGCTCCGCGCCGTCCGGCTGCATGGCCCGCACCCGCACGGAAACCTTGACCGCGACCCGCGAGCTCTTCCGCAGGTGCATCTGCCCCGGCAGCGCCGGCCGGTGGAGCACGCGGTCCACGTAGGCCTCGATCCGGTCGCGATCCCCCGGATCCAGGTTCAGGAACCGCACGCCCATGCCGATCCCGTTCTGGACGTAGTTGACGGCGGCCTCGACGACGATCGGCGATTCCTCGGGAGCCAGTCTGAAGTGGACGGTGATGAAGTCACCGGGCGAGAAGGGCAGGCTCGCGTGGTCCACGAACATCCCGCCCACGCTCAGGTCGGCAGCCTGGCTCTGCGCCGTACCCGCGGATCCCTCGCAGAAGATCTCCTGGAAGAGGCTCACGCGGGAACTCCTCCGGAGCTCGAAATCGAGGAGGCCAACCATGGGCCAAGATGCTAGCA